>NZ_JAFREI010000010.1:0-102286 GCF_017377595.1 Faecalibacterium sp. Marseille-Q0746
TATTTTGTTTTGCGTTTCGGGTTGTCCGACACTTCCAGCCGCACCGCAGTACCGGGCAGCAGCAGTTCCCTGCACCGCCCGGTGTTCTTGACATGGACGGTTTCCACTGCTCCATTCACTTCCACATGGGCAATAAAGCGGTTGGGACGGTCAACAAAAATGCCGTCTGCGATTTCTCTGTACTTCAACGTTTTTCTCCATTTTCATTTTTGTCTGATACACCTGCGCCGTCCGGGCATCAAAGCAGCAGAAGATGACCCTCATATCGTAGTCGGCGTGGCTTTGCAGCCAATCCACCACGGTACAATATCCTCGTACGTTAGTTTCTTGCGAGTATAATACTTCCTCCTCTGCACAAGGTCAAGCAGAACATTTTCAGCGCTGCATCAATCCTCTGGTTGCACGCAAAAAACAGGCTCCTGCAAGCGTTTAACCACTGGCAGGAGCCCGTTTATTTCTTAGTGTTTCATCATCCACAGACCATGCAAGTTGCAGTAGGCGTATATTAACACCGACTTTGGGCTTATCGGCAATAAATTTCAATGGCTTTCTGTGCGAATTCTGCCGCACCTTCTCCCCCGGCAGCGTTGATGTTCTCCGTAAACTCGCCGCCGGCACCATACATCTGTCCAAGCCGATACAAAATGGGCTTCGTACAGGTATAGTAATTCTCGGTGATAAAGTCCTGCAGCTTTTTCACCTGCGCCTGTACTGCGGGGTCTGCCGGTTCTCTGGTTTGCAGCGTTCCGAATGCCGCTACGAGCCCCATCAACTGCTCGTTGATGCTGCCAGATTCCTTCTGCGTCCGCCGGGCATTTTTTGCCTCAAATTCCTGATACTCTGTGGTTTTGCCCCACTCTTTCTTTGCACGTTCTGCGTATTCCCTGATCTTCTGTGTGTCAAATGCGTTGAAGTCCATAACGTTTCCTCCTGTTGTCCGAATCTTCTCCGCAAGAGCGATCAACTTTTCCAGATGCTGTTTTTTCAGGTTCAGCAATGTGATCTGCTGTTCCAGCGCCTTTTCCCGGTCAAACTCCGGGTTTTTCAGAATTTTTCGGATATCCTCCAGTGAAAATTCCAGTTCTCGGAACAGCAAGATCTGTTGCAATCGTTCCAGTGCAGCATCATCATACAGGCGATATCCCGCCTGCGTTCGATGCGCCGGATGCAGCAGACCGATTTTATCGTAATATTGCAGCGTCCGAATGCTCACCTCGGTCAGATTGCTCACTTCCTTGACAGTCATCATTTCGTTTTCCTCCCTTGCGACAAGCTCAGTATACGCTATGACGTAACGTCAGGGTCAAGTGCTTTTTTAGTTTTTTCCGCCGTTTACCACAAGCAGCTCTGCACCGTGGGGATGCCCTCAGCTTCCCATGGCAATAAGCACCAGCACGACCACCACCGCAATGGCGATGAGGCAGCCGCAGCCGCTGCCGTCTCCACCACCACCGCCGCCATTGTTGTGATTTCCGCCGCCACCGCCGGACGAGCCACCAAAGTTGCGGTTGAAGGCCGTCATGTACTGGGCATAGCCCGTGTCGCCTTTGCCGAAATAGCCGTAATCACCGTTTGCCATTGTATTTTCCTCCGTCTGAAGTGTGTTTTGCTTCTTCTGAGGTCATTTTACCAAAGATGATATCCCATAAAGCTCTCTTTCAGAATTTCTTTGCAATGTCATTCTTCTCCGATTCCCAGATACGCATCGATGTCTGTGATGCCCTCCCCGCTGACCTCCACCAGATCCTCAAAGGGCACTACGGTGTCGCCCACCTGAAGGGTGCGGAACACCGGGTCGATGCGGTCTGCTTTTCCGGTCAGCGTGATGTAGTTGCCCACCGCCGGAACCTCCGGGTGGGCGGTATCCTCCTTGAAGTACCGCACCGTGATGGTCATGCCCTTGGTGACCTGCATCAGCCGATCGGACAGAGCCGACATTTCTTCTTCGGTCAGAATGCGCTTGGGCACACGCTCAGTGCGCTGTTTTTCTGCGGCAAGCTGCTCGTCGTAGCCTCGTAGCGGAGAGAAGGGCGAGAATATCTTGGCACGGTTCTGCAAGGTCATGCGGGGGTGCTTGCGGAGAGATTCTTCGGTCTGAGGGCGTTCCATCTCCAGAATATCCCCGTACTTTTGGGCGGTTTCCCGTCCGATCTTGCTATTTTTGTAGTTTTCCATCCGAACCTCCTGCCGAACCTCCCGCGCTGTGCCCGCCGATCTGCGCGTTGCGCTGTCGCATGGTGGCACCTTCCTCATAGCTGCTGGCCTTCAGCACGGCGTTTTTGCCGTACTTGTTCTTGATGCCCAGCATGGCTTGCTGGAGTTTTTTCTCCTTTTCCAGCTTCCTGGTGTCGGTGAAAAAGTCCACCTGATAGAAGCCCTCGTCCGGCGTGACCTTGTTGGCGTTGATGGTAATGCGCCGCACCGTCAGCGCCGGGTCGGTGATGCGCTCAAACAGCTTTGCGCTTTCGTTGATGAGGGTGCTGCCCAGATTGGTAGGGGCATCAAACCGGACGGTGCCGTGGGCTGCCTTGGGGATAACTCTGCCGTAGCGGTCGGTCTGGGTCAGACCACGGTAGCCGCCCTTGTCCACGTTCTCCCGGTCGTAGCCTATCTCCAAGGTGATGGATTCGGTCACCAGCTTCTTTTCGGTGAGCCGGAACATCAGCATCTCCGCCATCTCCCGGACAATGAGCTTCGCCTTGTCGTTGGGGTAGGGACAGGTCAGCACCTGCCCCTCGCTGATGCTGTTGGTGCTGGGCTTGTAGCTTTTGATCTCGGCCATGCCGCAGGGCTCATAACCCCATGCGTGGTCGATGAGAATTTCCGCGTCCACGCCGAAAATCTCATACAGACGATCATCCCCGTGGATAGAAAACCGTGCCAGGTCCCCCATGGTGTAGATACCGTGAGCTTCCAGCCGCTTGACCGTGCCGGGACCGGTCATCCAAAAATCCGTCAGCGGTCTGTGGTTCCACAGCAGATACCGATAGGACTGCTCGTCCAGCTCTGCAATGCGGACGCCATCTTTGTCTGCCGGAATGTGCTTTGCCACAATGTCCATGGCCAGCTTTGCAAGGTAGAGGTTGGTGCCGATGCCTGCCGTTGCGGTGATTCCAGTGTTGTACAGCACTTCCCGCACCATGGTCATGGCAAGTTCATGGGCGCTCATGTGATAATAAGGCAGATAGCCCGTCACATCAATGAAAACCTCGTCGATGGAGTAGGGGTAAATGTCTGCCGGGGACACATATTTGAGGTAGGTCTTGTAGATCTGGGTGGAAACGTCCAGATACCGTTGCATCCGGGGCGGCGCAACAATGTAGCTCAAGCCCAGCGCAGGGTCTGCGTTCAGGGCGTTGGCATCAAAAGAGGTTCTGGCAAAGTGGTACTTGCCGTCCTCTCCCCGGACTGCTTTTTTCTGCCGGATGGCAGTTTGCAGCCGCTGAGCGTTGACCTCTTTCACCCGCTGAACGGCTTCAAACAGCCGTGCTCTGCCGGGTATCCTGTAGGCTTTCAGGGAGGGCGACACCGCAAGGCAGATGGTCTTTTCGGTGCGGGAGGCGTCCGCCACCACCAGATTGGTGGTCAGGGGGTCCAGATGACGGTCTACGCACTCCACCGAGGCATAGAAGCTTTTCAGGTCGATTGCCAGATAGGTGCGCTGCGCTGCCATACTTCAGCCCTCCTTTGCAAAAGTCACAACTATTTATCTTATTATAATAAATCTTTACGCTGTTTTCAAGATAGAACGGCTATTTTATCTGTGATATAGACAACAAAAAAGAGTGGCAGCATTTCAAGCTGAAACGCTGTCACTCTGTAGGAACTGCGTAATGACTGACGATTATCCTTCTACTTTGACCGTAGCGCGATCGCTCTTTGCGTTTCCATCCGCATCCAGCGTGATATGCACAAAATGTTCCGGCTTATCATAATCCTTTGTCTCGCCGTCATCGGTATAGTATTCATAGGATGCACCATCGGGAGCATAGGCAAGCAGGCGCAAGTCTGCAAAATCCACATCGGCAACGCTCTGGATCTTTTTGCCGTCCTTGGCAAGGGGCAGAAGGTGTCCCTTGCGCATAAAGAACACCACTTCATCCAGCTCCACCGGAATGTAATGATGGCCTGCTGGCAGCACGCTGGTTTCGATGCGGTTGCTTTCGCTGCACTTTACCCGCACCTGCAGCATCTCCTCCGGCAGATAAACATACCGACCTCGGGCATTTTGCTCATATACCGGGGCGATCAACAGGCTTTCACCGATCATCACCTCATCCTCCACCCGGCGGGCAAAGTCGTCCTCCGGGAAGGCGAACGCCAACGGCATACAGTACATGCCGTCGTGCAGAGCAGCCTTCATGTACTCGCTGTAAATGTAGGGCAGCAGCAGGTAGCGCAGCTGTAAAATCCCGGCAAAGGCGGCCTTGTTCTTAAAGCGGTAGGGTTCCTGCCGACGGGTGCCGTTGGCAGAGTGGTTCCGCAGCAGCGGGGAGAAGATGCCCAAGCCATACCAGCGCAGCACCAGATCCTCCGTGGTATTGCTGCCAAAGCCGCCAATGTCGGGGCCTTCGTACAGGAAGCCGCACATATTCAAGGAGGGCATCATGTGCAGCGCAAGCAGAATGTGGCTCCACCAAGAATGGTTGTCGCCAGTCCAGATGCCGCCATACCGGTGCATCCCGATGCAGGCAGAACGGGAGTATATCAAAATGCGCTTGTCCGGCTCCAGCCGCTCGAAAGCCTCGCCTGCCGCACGGGTCATGTTATAACCAAAAAGATTATGTACCTTGTCGTGCCGCATACGCCCCTGTTTGGTGTTGTGGTAGAACAGCTTATAATCGTTTTCGTTGTTGGAAAGCTCTGCCACCATGCCGGTAAAAGCACCAAAGCTGGAAATATCCAGGTTTTGCTTGCTGTATTTCTCAATTTGAGCAAAGGTCTTTTTCAGTCTTTCCTCTGCGTAGAAGATAGCAGGCTCGTTCATATCATTCCAGAAGCCCTCGATCCCCTGATCCAGCAGAACTTTATATTGACTGCCAAACCAAGCACGGGCTTCCGGGTTGAGCATATCGGGGAAGTGTACCCGTCCCGGCCACACACCGGCTACAAAGGGGGTGCCATCCTGATTCGTGCAGAAGTAGCCGTTTTTCACGCCTTCCTCGTACACATCATATCCATCTTCGACCTTGACTGCTGCATCGATGATGGGGACAAGATGGATGCCCTGCGCTTTCATCTCGGCGGCAAAGTCTGCAAAACGCGGGAAGCGCTGCGCATCCACCGTAAAGTCCTTGTAACGCTCCATGTAATCGATATCCAAAACCACAGCGTCCAGCGGCATATGATTGGCACGGTAATTTGCCACCACCTCGCGGACCTCGTCCTCGTTCATGTAGCTCCAGCGGCTCTGGGCGTTGCCAAAAGCCCATTTGGGCGGAATATAACTGCGCCCCACCAACTGGCGGAACTGGTGCACAATATCGGTCAGGCTCTCGCCCTCAATGATGTAGAGATCGTAATTTTCCTCGGCCACCGTGATGCGTAAGGTATCCAGGTCAGTGTAGCCGCAGTCAAAGGTGACCTTGCCCGGGTAGTCGATAAAAAAGCCAAATGTATCCTTGCCGGACACGATCATAAAATTATAAGCACCGTACAGCGAGGATTTGCCCTCGGTATGGTTGCCGTCATCGGAGCATTTGCTTTCGTACACCCACCCGCGCTTGTTGATACCACGGACGTTTTCGCCGAGACCATACAGAATATCCTGCGGTTCCATGGCATAGGAGAAACCATCCGGCTCCTTGGTCAGATAGGGTATCGTTTCCATCATGGGCAAAAAAGGACCCACTACACTTTCGGTATCAAACGGTTGACCGTATTGCTTTTTGTAGATCATAGTAAAATATCTCTCCTCTGTTTTTTGAATCGTCACAGTGTAAAACGTACCAACGTATTTCTGATGGACAATTAAGAAACTCTGACATTGGCTGGAGCAATTGGGGCTTCAGCCTATCTGCCGTGGATGCCGATGCGGTCTTTGCTGTCGTTTTCAGCGCAGACGGAGGCGGCGGCTGGAGTTGTGATACGCCAGCGACATGGCTTCAAAGACGAGAAATCCGCACACAAAGCCCATGCCGGCAAACAGCTTTTTCCAGAAGTTCATTTCTTGCACCTCGTCCGCTTACAGCGCCGCATCCATTTCTTCCAACCGATCGATCCAACGCAGGTCGTCTTTTTTCTCCTGCCGCCGGTGCGCACCACCTCAAAGCTGCGTTCTTTCGTAGAAAGCGCACCCTCCACCCGGATCCGCAGATTTAGCTTACAATATAACTAATATAGTATAGTATACTTGCGCAGCATTTTGATTTCAAGCGCTAATTGGCATTGGCTGTGTAAAAAAGAGAGGCCAATCTGCGTAAAAATTTACGCAAGTTGATCCCTGTACTTTTCCACGATCCGGCTATCAGTATAGACAGTCGCCTTGCGATGCGGTATACTCGAACCAGATCAACATTCCCGCCGCAGCACGCGGAAAGATCGTGGGGAAAATATACGGGTAACAGGCGCATTGTTCTGCAAAACTACTATATAAACTAAAAAATCCGCCGAGGATGCCTCCCAACTGGGAAAGCTCCTCGGCGATATTTGTTTATCGGGTCTGGATTTTCTCGGTGGTGTCCTTTTCAGGTCACTCGCTTATGGAATCTATTTTTTCGCGTTTTGCGGCAAACTTCTCTGTTATACTCCAAACACTGTTTTCGTCAGCCGAATACCTGCCGCTGTTTTCATGGTATGTTCCATAAAAGATCGGATTGCCTGCTGGCTGTACCCGATTTCGGACGCATTGACGATATAATCCGCTTTGATCAGAATCTGGTAGTCGATACCGTTGATCTACTCCGGGCTATGGTGGTGCCCCACCAGATAAGCCACCCGGTTCACAGGATATATTCCATCTGCCGTTCCTTTGTCCTCATGCCCATTTTCTCGTAGAAGTGCTCTGCCGAAGTGTTTCCTGCCCAGACGTTCAGCGTCACCTCATAGCAGCCCTGCTCTTTTGCCTGCTGCTTCACATATTCAAACAGGCTTTCTCCGATGTGCTGTCCCCGTGCCTGCTGGTCAACGCACAAATCGTCGATGAACAGTGACTTAAAGGGCACCATATTCGTAGAAAATGGCTGCTCCTGCATTTGACAGAAGGCATAGCCCATACACACATCATCTTCGTTCACGGCAACATAGATGGGTTTATCTTCCTGCTTCATAAGTTCAGCCAGTTCGCAGACAGTGTATTTGGTAGTGCCGGGAATAAAAACATCCGGTCGGATCTCTGCATGGATCTGCAATACCTGCCCCAGCAGCGCAAGAAGTCTGGGAATATCTCTTTCCTCTGCCTTACGGATTTTCATTTCATTTTGCACCTTCCCGTTTTTCAATTTTACGAATTCAGTATACCACACCCAATCCCATTGTAAAAGAGGATATGTACGCCGCCCGCAGGCGGCCCCCTTTATTCTCCCGGTGATTCTTGAAGCCAGCCTTTGCGCAGCTGATTCAGTGCGTGGGTCTCGAGCCTTGAGACATAACTTCTGCTGATCTGGAGCAGCTGTGCCGTTTCCAGTTGGGTCAGGGGCGGCTGACCCGCCAGCCCGTACCGCAGCAGAATCAGCTTGCGCTCCCGGGCGGGCAGGCCCTCGATCAGCCTGCGCAGCCGCCGGGCCTCGTCCTGCCGCTCACAGGCATCCTCCATGCAGAAACCGTCCTGCAGTACATCGGAAAGGGTCAGTGCGCTGTCCTCCTTTCCCGCTTCCAGTGTTTCCTGCAGGGAAACGACCACACCATTTCTGCGCTCCCTGCGAAAATGCATCCGCAGCTCATTTGCTATCCTCTCCCCAGCGCACTTTCAGATGGAAAAGAGAATCCATCTCTTTCACGCAATGACGCATCTACGTCAAAATGGATTTTTTGGAGCCGAGAGAGCGGTTCCTTTTTTCTGCTTCAGAGGGTGTCATGTGAGGGTTGTGGTCTAACCCCTCTATACATCTTACAGGTAAGTTTGGCAGGCCCCCGCACCACCGTAGAGGCGCAGGCGTTCTACCGTATGTACCACTCTTACGCCGACATCCCGAACCCATGGGACCGTCTGCGTTGGTGCCGCTATGGTCTTGACCTGCTGCAAAAAGAGGTTGCTGCCATGGTGGGCATGGAGGAATGGCTCTATCGGGATCTGGAAAGCGGCACATTTCACCGCAGCTTTACGCCGGAACTTGCGGACAAGCTCGCCGCCCTTTACGGCATCCCGGTGGAGGACATTCTGGACGACTACACCCTGTTTCTGCACCGGGGCGGCGGAGCCTTCCTCCGCAGATACCGGGAAGCAAAAGGCTGGAGCCGTCAGCAGCTTGCCGACCATGCAAAGGTCAGCCGGACAAGCATCCGCTGCTGGGAGACCGGACAGAAAACCATCAGCCAAAAGTGTTTCCGGCTTCTGGCCGAAAATCTTGGGCCCGATTTTCTTTCTATGCTGCGCATGTGAGGTATGGTAATTTTTCTCCGGCCAAACGAAAAAGCTCGTCTGCAAGCCACGATATGTGGCAGCGCAGACGGGCTTTCGTTATGGAATCATTCTGTTTCAATTATTCTGATATTCGCTCTGACTTACATGGCGTTCCGTAAAACACGCAGTCGTTCTTCAAACGTTGCTTTCCATGCCGGATGCTCGGAGAATACGGTGTGCTCCACCTGACGGACTTGGTTCAGTCCGATGTTCCGCACCGCTTCCACTGCAGCATCTTTTTGGCTCAGATGGCGTTTTCCCACGGTCAGACAGTTTGCACCTTCTGGCGTGTCGTACTGCTGAAACGCCCGGTTGAAGTCCATCAGGTCATGCAGACGGATGGGCTGATTGGTTTCGTTATCTACCAGCAGACCCCAATTTTCCCAATGACGGTCGGTATTGCCCACCAGATAATCCAGAATGTTCATCATATAGTAGCTGGGAGCATCCAACTCTAAGATCTTATCCAGCGTGTTCCAATCATGGTTCGTGCAGTAGACGTCATAGGCTGCATAGGTCACAAGACTGTATCGCTGAGATGTCATGATTTTGCTGATAGAAACCGGCTCATTTTCAAACATCCCCTGCTCATACAGTACCTGATGGCAGTCAAAGCACCGGCAGATTTTGCTTGCCAGCACTTCACGTTCCACCGCTTCCCTGCCACCATCCTTGTAAAGATAGAAGCCATCCTCTTTTCGCACCCACGCCTTGGGGTACAAGCCGCCCGTAGACAGGTCATTTGCCAGAAGATGGGCGTTTGTCACCGTCATTTGGTGCCCCCGCAGCGCAATATCCACAAGCGCATTGCTTAAGGAGTGTGCAAAAAGGTTGATATCCTCGAATCGAATCTTCTCGTTTTCTTCTTTCACCCAGAACACATCCAGCAAAGACAGACAATGGTAGGATAATGCAATCTGTGCTCGTTCCCTGTCCGTAACACTCTGAGATGCACCGATACTGTTCAGGATTTCCTTGGCGTAGGTGCGATCCAACGTCAACATCCGGGAGGCACACCAATAGTAAAAGTTCGTTACATTATTGATGCGCTCGTCAAAATCATCCGATTCCACCAGAACCAGATCATAGGGCATGAAATCCTCGAGGCAGACCCTGCATTCCCCTGTCGTGCTGAGTTGTGCCACACAGCTTTCCCGGTGCATGATCTCGTAAAACATGGTTTTCATCCCTCCCTGCGTTCTGTGTCTTGCTCTGTATTTATATTACCTTCTTTTTTCACGGGACGCAAGAGCTTTTACTTTTCAAAAAGCTTTTTCTGCTGCTCCATCAGGACGGTTTCGATACGCTCTTTCAGCAAAAAGTGGAACTGTTTTGCGTGTTACGCAATGTCACAGGATGCCATATTGGCTGCCAACAATCAACAGTTTTGTTGTGTCAGCCGTATTTCAAAAGACTTATGTAACACAAAAAGCCCCACGCTCAACACTGCCTCTGAATCTGACCGTCTCTGGTCAGAGCAGAAAAGCATATGTTGAGCGTGGGGTTTTGTTTATCGGCTCGGCTGCCAACCGGACTTTTGGTGTTCTTTGGGTTTGTAGGTTCCTTTGGTAGTATCGATCACCGCCTGCAGCAATTCGAGCTTCTGCCATGTGGGGCAGTTCAGACGGTCGATTTTTTCGATCACATAGTTGGCGTGGGCGGTTGCGACCCGTTTTCCGAGTTCGTCCCATCCCTCTTTCGTTTTGGGGTAATGTACCACCACTTCAATGGGAGCACTCTTTCGCATGGCTCACTCACCTCCGGTTACATCGCTATCACCTCATTTTTACGGGTTACTGGTTGTCCGCTATTCGCTGCGGCTTCCGCTCAGAACGTTCAGAGCCAGACTGACCAGCAAAGCCATATCAATATTCAATTTTCAAGGTCCACCCGGCTGCGGCTCCCGCTCCCTTTCGGAGGTGGGCCGTTGCCGTGACAATAGTGTATCGTACTTTCGAGCAAAAGTTTATGGACTCGTAGTCCAAGTCACCCACCCTCTTAGTCCATATATTGTATACAACAGTCCCAAAAAGCAAAAAAATCCCGCCTGAAGAGCAAAACCTTCGCTTTGCCCTCAGACGGGATGTCTTTCGACACGACTGTTATAAATTCAAAAAAGCTCTTGACCTGAAGTCAACTTTAAGGATTATACTGAACCTGTCAGAAAAATTTTTGCCGTTCTTATGCGGCATGCATGATGACAAAGGAGAATTCATTATAATGGCCGACCGTCAGAAGTCCCACCGACATGATAGAACACCCTGTTTCCTGCTTTTCTTGCAGTAAGCAGCCCCATCTCATGGAATTTCATCACAAACGTCCGAATGGTTGCATACGCAGCGTTTCGGAAATCCTTTTCCAGCTGCTTTGTGGTAAACTCCTCTGCACCATAAGCAGACAGAACATACTCCCAGAGCAACCGTTCTTTTTCTGTGATTTTTCCTTCCGCAAGAGCAGTTTGATATACCTCAAGATCAGTTTTCGGCGGGACTGCATCCACCTGCAGGCGGTTATAGACCTCATTGCAGAAGTAGAACAGAAAGGGAGTCACATCCGTATAGCCGGAAATCAGAGCATTTCTCTCCACGCGTTCGTAGGCTTTGTAATATGCGTCCTTGTTTTCAGCGATGTATCGGGAAAACGGCGTGAATAGTGCCGCAGGATAGCCCTGCTGAACAAGATACCAGAGGTGGAATAGCCGTGCAGTGCGTCCATTCCCGTCAAAATAGGGGTGGTAGTATGCAAAAGCAAAGTGCAGAATGGCAGCCTTATGCAGCTCATTGATGCCGTCATTGGCATTCGCAAAATCGACAAGACATTTCATAGCACCGGGAAGCCGCTCTGCCGGAAGTCCCGGTCTGGGTTCTTCACCGCCCACAATAAAAACCTCGCCATGCCGATAAAAGTGGTTTGGCAGTAATCGATCTTCATCCGGGAGATAATCCCCTGTGCTGATCTGATATAGGTAATGCAGATTCTCCTCGGTGATCGTATTCTGACGATTCGCGATAAACTCCAGTCCGCGCTTCATACCATAGATGCGGGCTTCTTGTTCATCACGAGGGGCATAACCATCGAGGATATAACGGATACTGCTGCGGGTCGAGCGGATACTTTCAATTTGAAAAGTAGCATAAATTTCCTCGGTCATCGCCGACAAACCGAAGTTTTGTCCACTGACCGGGGCAGAGAGCAACTGCTTCATACCATTTGTTGAAATTTGCGCGAGGTTCGGCAGGTAAAACAGCTTATTTCCAGAAAAATCAGTCAACGGCAGAGGCTGCGCAAAGTTTTGCCGCAGCAATTCGGCAAATTCTTTGACGCTGACAGTCGAGTACTTGTATTCCATCCGATTGAGTTCAAACAAATGCTTATCTGAAAGCATTTTGGCAAACTGTGCCCCATCCATTCTGTCCACCTCGCAGTTGATACTTATTGATACTATATAGTATCAATATACCGATTCTTTATAAAAAAGTCAACCGAAACAGGCCGAACCAACTTTTTTCCATACTCTCCGTCAAAATTCCCGTGGTTCCGTCACGAATCACATCTCCATCGGCTTATTCCCCACTTCGTCCAGATACGCATTCAAAAATTCCGCTGCAAGGCTGTTGGGACGGATGTTTTCTCTGGCTTCCTGCGGGGTGAACCACTTGCAGCGGTCCACTTCGTGGTTGATATGCAGCGCCTTTGCGGTTCTGACGAAAGCCGTAAAGTTGCACATCAGCGTGTTAGACGGCTCAAAAAACTTGGTACGGTTGAACCGGAGGTGTTCTACTTCCAGCCCGGTTTCTTCCCGGACCTCCCGCACCACGGCATGTTCTTCTGCCTCACCGCGGTTCACATACCCGGCCACAAGAATATAAGAGAGCTTACCGTACTGCTGGATGAGCAGGATTTTCCCGGTCTCCTCATCCACAACAATCATGCTGACCGCCACATTGTACATCGGGAAACGGTATTGCTGGCATTTCGGGCAGTAAGGCACAATGCCCTCTTCTTCCAGTTCTTTTTCAATCAATGCCGTGCCGCATTCAAAGCAATGCTTCTGAATCATTTTTACACTCCAAACACTGTTTTCGTCAGCCGGATACCTGCTGCCGTCTTCATCGTATGTTCCATAAAGGTTCGGATTGCCTGCTGGTCGTACCCGCTTTCGGACGCATTGACGATATAATCCGCCTCAATTAGAATTTGATAGTCAATGCCGTCGATCTGCGCCGGGCTATGGTGGTGCCCTACCAGATAGGCCACACGGTCGATCTGTTCTGCTGTCATGCCGGTATCCGCCAAGAACTCCCGCACCAGCGGGGCACCCTCCTGCTCTTGATATTTACCATTGGTGTTGCCGTACTTTTTGCGGCAGAGCGGGCAGGCGATATCGTGGGTGATGGCCGCCACCTCCAGAATAAACTGCGTGTCTGCGTCCAGCCCCTCCAGCTCACCAATGGTTTTGGCATAGGTCCACACGCAGCTCAGGTGAGTGATGTCATGGATATTCCCTTCGGAAAAGGCGATCATCTTTTCCATGATCTGTGCAATGGTCATCATTTGTTTCACTCCCGTTTTTAATACTTAAATGTTCACCTTGATAAACGCGAATTTGTTTACTGTTTCTTATCATTGAAGTAAATGATAAATGCTCCCATCACAGCAACAGCAAGAATAACGCCCCACTCTGGTGCATTGACCCAATTTGCAAAGATGGCACCACTTATATACCCAACAATTACGGTTACGATCATTGCTAAAATCGCTTTCCCCATATAATCACACTCCTTTGTCAAATTCCGATTTATCAAATAAGAATTTCCGTCAATTTTTCTCTTGATGTGGCTCGCTTCTAAGAGTAGGAACGAACTGTTCTGTTGCCGGAGACGGACCATTCGGGTCGGTCTCCGGCAGTATTTTTGTTATCGCCTATTAAAAAACAGCCGGAACGACTTTCTGCTGCGCTACATCGATGATGCCGTATGTATTCAGTCTGAGTTTGGGAATGACCGGAAGGCTGACGAAGGCGAGGGTCATAAAGATGCCGATGTCTTCCGCTACACCATGTGCCTTGAGGGCATCGTTCAGCGCCTGCATTTTCGCCGCAACGCTCTCTGCGCTTTCGGTGCTCATCAATCCGGCCACCGGAAGCGCAAGTTCTGCCACGACCTGTCCATCTGCCACAAACGCAAGTCCGCCTTTGTTTTTCCGCACAGTGTTGCCGGCCAACATCATATCGGTATCGTTGTCCCCTGCCACAATCAGGTTATGGGAATCATGTGCGATGCTCGATGCAACGGCTCCGCATTTCAGGCTGAAGTTTCCTAAAAAGCCAATGCCCACATGGCCGGAGTGATGATGCCGCTCAAAAACGGCCAGTTTTACGATGTTGTGTTCCGGGTCCACACCGGAAGCTTTGCCCGGATGCCGTTGGAACGGGATGATTTTTTCCTCCGTAAGCAGCTCGCCCCGGTTCAGGCAGATGACACGCTCCTGCTCCCCGCTTTCCCGAAGTTCCAGGTCCTGCAGTGTGATCTGATCCAGATCAAAGGAATCCATAACGTGGGAAAATCTCACACGGTCGATGTCAAGCGGTGCGGGTTTCAGCGTTTTTCCGTGCTCGGCCACCAGCGTGCCATTCTTGTAAACCTGTTCGACCGTAAAGGATTCCAGATCAGGAACCACAACCAGATCTGCCCGGTGCCCCGGTGCTACGGCACCGCGCTGCTTGAACCCAAAATACTGTGCCGGGACCAGCGTTGCCATTTTGACGGCCACTGCCGGGTCTGCGCCCAGCCGGATCGCTTTACGGATGTTGGAATCGATGTGGCCGCTGTCCAGCAGGTCACCGGGGTGCTTATCATCCGTCACCAGCATACAGCGGCTGCAATAGGGCTCCCGGAACAGCGGCATCAGGGCCTCCATATTTTTGGCAGCCGTTCCTTCCCGGATCATGATGTATTGTCCGCGCCGGAGTTTTTCCATGGCTTCCTCGATGTTGGAGCACTCGTGATCGGACTGAACGCCTGCCGCAATATAAGCATTCAGGTCCTTATCGCTCAAGAGCGGTGCGTGTCCATCCACGATCTTTCCCGCTTCGGTGCAGTCGCGGATCTTCTGCAGGATCTTCGGGTCACAGCGCACCGTCCCGTAGGCATTCATCAGTTCCGCAAGCCCCAGCACACGGGGATCGCCGTAGTAAGGCCGGAGCTGTTCTGCGTTCAGCACCGCACCGGATTCATCCAGATCCGTGGCCGGAACACAGGAGGGTAGCATGAAATAAACCGAAAGGGTCAGATTTTTTGTCGTTTCCAGCATAAAATCCAAGCCTTCCAGCCCCGCAACGTTCGAGATCTCGTGTGGGTCTGTGGCCACCGCAGTGGTACCGTGGGGCAGCACTGCCTGCTCGAAAGCCGGACCACAGAGCATGGAGCTTTCGATGTGGATATGCCCATCGATCAGGCCCGGGCAGACATATTTGCCGTGCAGATCAACTTCTTTCCGGCCATGATACGTGCCCACGCCCACGATCGAATTTCCGCTGATGGCAATGTCAGCGGTGTCGATCTCATCGGTAAACACATTGACGATTCTGGCATTTTTCAAAACCAGATCGGCCAAAGCATCTCCTCTGCCTGCCGAGATCCGGCGTTTCAGCTCATCAGACTGCATAGAAACATCTCCTCTCTCTGAAGTTCGATTTTCTCACCTGTGGATTGGTTCTGCCCTTATTCTACCACGCCTTGCCGCTGCGGAAAAGATGTCGGGAAACAAAAATGGCCCCGGAGGGCTTGTTACAGCTCTCCGGGGCCACCTTATGTGCGTGTGTGACTTGGCGCACACCGTCAGCACTCCACTGCCACCTTGATCACGCCGTCCCGTTTCTTTTCAAACAGCTCGTAGCCCTCTGCGATCCGGCGCAGGGGGTAGGTGTGGGTGATGAGCGGTTCGGTATCGATCTTGCCTTCTGCGATGAGACGCAGCGTTTCTTCACAATCGCAGCCGTCCACGCCGCCGGTCTTAAAGGTGAGGTTTTTGCCGTACATTTCCGGCAGCGGCAGGGTCTGTGCCTTATCGTACAGTGCCACCACCGTCACAATGGCGTTGGGCCGTGCACACTCCCATGCCAGCCGAAAGGTGGAGTCTGCCCCTGCCACCTCCAGCACCACATCGGCCCCGCCGTGGTCGCTGTGGGCACGCACAAAGGCGGCGCAGTCCTCCGGCTGCACGGTGAGCACCTGCGGGTAGTGCCGACGGATGAACTGCAGGCGGCTTGCGTCCTTTTCACAGACGATGATGCGCTTGGGGCTGTGCAGCATGACGCACAGCAGCGTGCAGATGCCGGTCGGCCCTGCACCGAGGATCAGCACGGTATCCTCGGGGGTGATTTCCGAGATGCGTGCCGCCCAAAAGCCGGTGGCCAGCACATCGCCCACCAGCAGCGCCTGCCGATCGGTAACGCCGTCCGGGATCTTGTTCAGTCCCTGATCCGCAAAGGGCACCCGGACATACTCGGCCTGCCCGCCGTCGATGCGGCAGCCCAGCGCCCAGCCGCCGTTTTGATCGGTGCAGTTGTTCACAAAGCCTTTTTTGCAGAAAAAGCACTCTCCGCAGAAGGTCTCCACGTTCACCGTCACCCGGTCGCCGGGTTTCACATTGGTCACCGCACTGCCCACTTCTTCTACGATGCCCACCATCTCGTGCCCTACGGTGATGCCGGGCACCGCCCGGGGCACGCTGCCGTGCTTAATGTGCAGGTCGCTGGAGCAGATGCTGGCAAGGGTCACCTTTACAATGGCGTCCCGCTCGTGCTGCAGCACCGGCTTTGGTTTTTCCATCAGGGCAAACGTCCCCTCTGAAACATAGGTATAGGTCAGCATGCTTTTTACCTCCATGCGCTTTGATCTTTCCGGACTTGAGTATACCACGCAGCTATGGCAAAGAGCAAGCCGCAAAAGGCCCGCCCTTTGCGGCAGCTCTCCGCCGATCAGATCTTGGGCTGATACTGCATGCTGGACACATTGTAAACGGTAACAAAAGCCTTGGGGTCTTCCCGGTTGATAAAGTTCATCAGCTTCTGATATTCGCTCTTGTCCACGATGGTAATGATCTCGTTGTGCTTTTCCAGATTGTATGCACCGATGGCCTCGTACATGGTCGCACCGCTGTGCAGGTCATGGAGGATGAACTGACGCAGCGCCTCCTCTTTTTCGGTGATGATGCAGACGCGGCGTTTGATGCTGTTATCAAAGATGAAATGGTCCAGCACGATGCCGTTGAAGTAAGTACCGAGGATACTCAGCACCACGGTCTTTTTATCGTAGACCAGGGCTGCGGAAAGCGCCACACACATTCCCGACAGAGACATGGCTTTTCCCAATTCCATGTGCAGGTACTTGTTCATGATCTTTGCCACGATATCCAGCCCGCCGGAGGATGCATTGCGGTTGAACAAAATACTCAGCCCGATGCTGACCACCAGAATATAGCACAGCACGTCCAGCTCCTGACTGCCGGTCATCGAGCCGAACTCCGGGAACAGCTTTTCAAACAGCCCCAGAAACACCGGCAGCAGCACACTGGTGTATACGGTCTTTGCGCCAAATTCTCTGCCGCAGGTAAAGAACCCGATGATGAGAAGCACGACGTTCAGGATCATCGTAATGACCGACAAGGGCAGCGGCACAAAATTGGACAGCACGATGCCAAGGCCGGAAATGCTGCTGACGGATGTATGGCTCGGCACCAGAAAAAAGAAAACGCCCGCCGCAATGATCGCCACCGCCCCGGTCAGGACTGCCGTCTCCCTCAGGACTGCGCCGGTCTTTCCTTTTACATCACTCATCTTTGTCCCCCTAAAATCAAATTTGTTTCACCGATCTCCTCATCTTTGTCGATGCGGACAAGGAGCTTACCGCCAAAGCGTTTGTATTCCATAGTGAAGTACCTCCATAAATTCCGAGTTGCTGTTCTCAGTATACCATGGTTTTCCCTTACGGAAAAGATAGCGAAACAAAAATGCCCCCGGAGGGCTTGTTGCGGCTCTCCGGGGGCATCTTATGTGCGTGTGTGACTTGGCGCACACGACCGGCGTTTTACTCGATCTCGATCAGGTTCGGGTTCTCAGGCAGAGCCTTCTGCTGCTGGGGTGCAGGCAGCTGGATGTGCAGGATGCCATCCTCGAACTTTGCGTGGATATCCTCTTTCTTTACGGCATCGCCCACATAGAAGCTGCGCGCGCAGGTGCCGGAGAAGGATTCGCGCCGCAGATAGCGGCCATTCTTATCCTTTTCGTCGTTGCTGTGGCTGCGCACTGCCTGAATGGTCAGGTAGCCGTCGTTCAGATCCATCTGAACGTCTTCCTTCTTGCAGCCCGGCAGGTCAACCGCTACTTCGTAGCCGTTGTCCGTCTGTTTGACATCGGTCTTCATCATGTTTGCACCACGCTTACCAAAGGTATCACGAGCCTCACGGTTCATCATACGTTCCAGTGCAGCGTCATTCCAGAACGGATCGAAGAAATCATCGAACAGGTTTTCATGGAAAACAGTCGGCATAAGCATAAATCATTCCTCCAATCCCGGCGTTCGGGTCGGGGCAAAAAATCTGAAGCGTCCATTCAGAAGGGCTTTCCGGGGAGCCGCTCGATCACCTTGCGGCTCTCTCTTTTGCCCTTCCTCCTGAGCACGCCACTGTTATAGCACCGTTCATTAGCAGTGTCAATAGAAGAGTGCTAAAATTCATAAAAGAATAATACTTTCATAAAATCCCATGCAATCTTTTCAAAATTCAGTCGTATCATCGTGTCTTTATCATTTCTGCCGGTACATCGGCGTAGACAGATATTTCATGCCGTTGTCCGGGACGATGACCACGATGTTCTTTCCCTGATTCTCCGGTCTGCGGCCCACCTGCACCGCTGCGTGCAAAGGCGATAGACTGGTTTGCGACTTTCCCTCCAAAGCCCCGCTGCATGGACTTGGCTGCAAGGGTCTCTTTGGGCGCGAGAAAGTGCTCGACCTCATAGGTATAATCGTAGTTGAGGGAACCAAACGAAAGGATTTTCATGGTATGTCTTTTTTACTCCATTCTCTGAATCACCGCACCCAGCCATCGGCACAGGGTATCGCCTGCCTGATTTGCGATTTCCAGCACACGGGCGTGGCTATGCTTGACCGTCTGGATGCCGGTGGCCATGTTAGTGATGCAGCTGACGGCCAGTACCTTCATGCCCATGTAGTTGCAGACCATGGTTTCCGGCACGGTGCTCATGCCCACGGCATCGGCTCCCATCCCCGCAAAGGCGCGAATTTCAGCCGCCGTTTCATAGCAAGGGCCCATAAAGCCCATGTAAACGCCCTCCTTGTAGGCAATGCCCAGTTCATCGGCGGTCTGCTTGGCAAGGTTCCGCAGTTCCAGACTGTAAGGTTCGGTCATGTCCGGGAAGCGGGGGCCGAAGCGCTCATCGTTGGGACCAATGAGGGGGTTCGTGCCCATCATGTTGATGAAGTCGGTAATGAGCATCAGGGTGCCCGGCGCAAACTCCCGGTTGATGCCGCCGCAGGCGTTGGTCAGCACCACCTTTTCCACGCCCAGCAGCTTGAACACATAGAACGGGTAGCAGACTTCCTTCATGGAGTAGCCCTCATAGAAATGGAAGCGGCCTTCCATGGCGTAGACTTCCGTGTCCCCCAGCTTGCCAGCCAACAATGCGCCTTTGTGTCCTGCCACCGTGGATACCGGGAAGTTGGGGATATCCTTGTAGGACAGTTCTTCCGTGTCCGTAAAGTCCGCGGTCAGCTTGCCAAGGCCGGAGCCCAGCACCACCGCGATCTTCGGGCGCTTTTTCGTGTGCGTCTTGATATATTCCGCACTTTCCAGTGCCTTTTCATAAAGATGTTCCATACCGTTCTCTCCTTTTCCCAAAAAATTCGATATACTCTCTGGGTTCAGTATATCGGATTTTTCAGGCCGATGCAAGACACCCTTCATCGAGTCTTATTAAAAGCCAAGGAGCAGATACTTCACATCACGAGTGTGTTGTATCTGCTCCTTGGTTCTCCGAATGTCTCATCTCTGGCCGATGTTCCACCGAAACAGCTCATATCCTTCTCGGATATCCTCCGGCAGACGTTTCAAAGTCTCATCCCGCAGTTCCTGCGGCATCCCGTAAAAAGCTTCGGCAATGCCGCCGGTGATGCAGGCAAGGGTGTCGCTGTCGCCGCCCAGAGAAACTGCATTGCGAAGTGCATCCTCAAAACTGACGCTTTCCAGAAAAGCAATGATTGCTTCCGGCACAGTTTCCTGACAGGTCTCCACATGATGATAGGTCGGTCGAATTTCATCGCAGGTACGGTTCAGGTCATAACCGAAGGTCTGCTCCACATATTGTTTGATTTCCGGCTTGCTGCGGCCGGTACGGGCCAGAAAAATCGCTGCCGCCGTGGCCTGCGCGCCTTTGATGCCCTCCGGGTGGTTGTGGGTGACTTCAGCGGT
This sequence comes from Faecalibacterium sp. Marseille-Q0746, assembly GCF_017377595.1. Taxonomy (NCBI): domain Bacteria; kingdom Bacillati; phylum Bacillota; class Clostridia; order Eubacteriales; family Oscillospiraceae; genus Faecalibacterium; species Faecalibacterium sp. Marseille-Q0746. The sequence goes on from NZ_JAFREI010000010.1 coordinate 20,051, forward strand.
CACTTTTGCCATTTCCAGCGTTTTGTCCAGCGTATCGAACAGCCAGCCCGCTGCCGACACCCGCATAGCCGAGCCGTTGCCGAAACTGCCATAGGGATTCGGATTTTCTGCGTGCAGCCACCGGCGGAACATCCCGCCGTAACCGGCATGGGGATATTCACGGCCCCAGAACCGCATTTCATGCTGCACTGCACAAAATGTTCTCTCCGGCAGACCCTTTCCGTCAATCAGACCAACTGCCACCGCAGCGGTCATGACGGTATCATCGGTGAAGTGCGATTTCTCGCTCAGCAGCGGAAAATCCTTGTGCTTGTAATTGTTGTGGTCAAATTCATAGGGACTGCCCACGATGTCACCCAAGATTGCTCCTAACATGGCTGTTTCCTCCCTTACCTATAATGCCGCTTCTGGAAATCAGCTTCGATTTGTTCTTTCCACTCTGCGCCGATGGACGCGCAGCAGGGTGCTTCCCGCATCCGGGAGACCGTCTCGCTGACAACGTGGTAGTTGACCGCCACGCCCTGTGCGTCATTCTCAAACCGCACAGCCCGGTCGGACGAGATGCCGAAGCGGGCAGCTTCCTTCACGGCGTCCATGTTGGCACCGAGGAACAGGAACTCCCAGCCGTATTGCTCTTTTTCCCGCTCGATCATCCGGCGGATCTTCTCATAGCCAAACCGCTTGCTGGCGTTTTCCAAGCCGTCCGTGGTGATGACAAAGATGACCTTTTCGGCGCGCTCGCTCTCCGGCAGATGGCGCTGAATGTTCGCCATCTTCTCCACGCCGTAACCAATGGCATCCAGCAGGGCCGTGCAGCCACGGACGTAATAGTCCTTTTCCGTCAGCGGTGCAACAGCCTTCAGCGGGAAACGGTCGTGCAGCAGCTGCACCTCATGGTCGAACAGGATCGTGGTCACGTTGGCCTCGCCCTCCTGCTCCTTCTGCCGAGTCAGCATAGCATTGAACCCGCCAATGGTATCCTGCTCCAGCCCGCCCATGGAACCGCTGTGGTCCAGAATGAAAACAAGCTCGGTAAGATTTTTCTTCATAATAAATGCCCTCCGTTTTGTGGTGTATCGCTTTCGTTGGCAAAAGGATACCACAAACCGGAGGGCAAAAGGTCAACGGGCAGGCGACAAATCACGCACCCAGCTGTTCCTGATCGTATTCAAACAATAGCGTATTGACCTGATTGATGTTATAAATTTTGTGTTCCAGGCAATACCGCACGATCCAGTCCCGCTTGGAGCCATCCGAAAAGGCATAGCCCGCACTCTTGAGCAGGTCGATGGTTTCATCTTCGGACAGGTGCAGCCCCACCGCAAAGGCCAGCACCGTTTTCTTTTTGGGGTTGTAGTCGCGATTGCACTGAATTTTGGAGAAATGCTGCCGGGAGATGTTGGACTGCTTGTACACGGTGGAGTCTTTCAGCCCCCGCTCGTCAATGAGCCGCAGCAGCCGGGTGGTGAAGCTCTCGCCAAGGTTGTCCATCAGGCTTTCCAGACTGCGGGCTGTCCTGGGTGCCGCGGCGGGTGCCGGAACTGCCCCCAGCATTGGCACGGCGGCATCTTCTTCCAGAAGCCTCCGCCGCTCTGACAATTCCCTGCGCTGACGGCCAAATCCGTAGCTTTCATCGTTCTGTGCTACATAGTGGTCATCAATGTACTCCTCCACCGAGGCGAACAGCTTCCGGCTCACGGCCAGCGAGTCCCGGTCGTAAAGCACCAAATACACGGTCAGGTCGTGCTCCATGACGTACTGTGTGATGGTGTCCACCGCAATGCGGAAGGCCTGTTCTTTGGGGTAGCCATAGTTTCCGCTGGACAGCAGCGGAAAGGCCACGCTCTCGCAGTGGTACTTTGCGGCTAATTCCAATGCGGAGTGGTATGCACCGGCTAATTGTTCAGCTTCGCCGAACCCGCCGCCGTGCCACGCTGGGCAGACTGCATGGAAAATATATTTTGCGGGCAGACCGAACGCCGGGGTACACACGGCTCTGCCCAAATCGCAGCGGCCGATGGCTTCACAGGAAGCGGTCAGCTCCTGCTCCCCTGCCGCCTGATAGATGGCACGGCTGGTGCCGCTGCCCTGCAAAAGGTTCCGGTTGGCCGGGTTGACAATGGCATCCGCCGCCACTTTGGTGATGTCGTTGCGGATCATCAGAAACGGCATGGTGGTTCCTCCCTCACATGGTTTTCTTCATCCTATCACATCCGGCGGGGCGGTGCAAGGGGTGCTCTTGTTTCCTGTCCGCGCAGCTATTATAATAATAGGTACCGAAAGAAGGTGAGCTTCCTGCACGACATCTGGAATCCATGGCACGGCTGCGTCAAGTGCAGCGAGGGCTGCCAGAACTGCTACATGTATTTTCTCGACCGGATGCGGGACCAGAACGGAGCCGAGATCTACAAAACGAAAAGCGGCTTTTCCTATCCGCTCCAGAAAGACCGCACCGGACACTACAAAATCCAGAGTGGTGAGCAGATCCGGGTCTGCATGACCTCGGACTTCTTCTTGGAAGAAGCCGACCCGTGGCGGGCTGAGGCGTGGGACATCATGCGCCAGCGCAGCGATGTGGTGTTTTTCCTTCTCACCAAACGGCCGCAGCGGGTGCGGGAGTGCCTGCCGCCGGACTGGGGCAGCGGTTGGGACAACATCTTTTTCAACGTCACCTGTGAAAATCAGCGCCGCGCCGATGAGCGCATTCCCATTCTGTTTGACCTGCCCTTCAAGCACAAGGGCATCATGTGCGCGCCCTTCATCGGGCCAGTAAGCATCCGGCAGTACCTTTCCACCGGGCAAATCGAGCAGGTCATCTGCGGCGGCGAAAACTACGATGGTGCCCGCCCCTGCAATTTCGATTGGGTCAAGTCTCTCCGGCAGGAATGCGTGGATGCCAACGTGACCTTCTGCTTTATCGAGACCGGCACCGTGTTCATCAAGGACGGCAGGCGCTACCACCTGCCCAGCAAGCAGCTGCAAAGCCGGATGGCTTATAAATCCGGCATGAATTTTCAGGGCAGGCCCATTCATTTTGACCTCGTGGACGACTGGGGCTACCCCATCCCGCAGGAAGATCTCTATGTGCCGCATTTCCGCGCAAACTGCGAGACCTGCGGCAGCAAGTTGATCTGCAACGGCTGCAGCGATTGCGGAAAATGCTTATAAAATAAAGGAATTCTATCAATACAAATGAAATTTATGGCTGATCTGATGTGCAATTTCATCCGGCAGCGGGCGGAAACCGATGCAGGTCAGGGTCATGCCTTCTCCGTTTTCATCAAATTCTTCCGGTTCCAGCTCGGTGTGGCAGGCATCCCGGATAAGGAAGAAGTCTTTGTTTTCCACAAGCCCCAGTTCTTCGGCAATTGTCTTTGCTTTCAGCAGTTGATTGCGGTTCTTTGCCCCACATACGGTCTTGGTAAACGAACCATCGAACCATTCTTCATAGGTTGCTTTCTCCAACATGATTTCTGCCCGATAGCCGGTAATTTCTCCGTCTTTCTCAATAGGTTCCACGCCCTGTCCCATGCCGATGGGGTCGGTGAGGAATGCCAGCGAAGCGTGGCAGCACTGCGCCGCCAGCTTACCGGGAGACATCTGCAGATCTTTTCGTGCAATGATGAGTTGACGCATTTTTTCTCCTTCTTACGACAGTTTGATCTTCAAATCTGCCAGCAGATTCACCGCTTCCGGCAGGGAAAATTTCGCATCCTTCAGGCGGCTGCCCAGAATGTCCACCTTATAGCCTGTAGCATCCCGGAAATCCGCCTTGCGCAGATCACACTGGTAGAACTCCGTTTCGTGAAGTTCCACGCCCTTGAAATTCGCCAGCTGCATCTCGCATTTGGCAAACATGGAGCCGACAATTTCGTTGCCGTCCGAAAAGTCGAAGCGGTTAAAGTTCATTTCGGTGAAGGTGTTATATTTCAGGCTGCACTCTTTCAGCGTGTGGATGGGGTCCGGGAAGGCACCGTTGGACATCAGCGGTGCCCACTCAATTTCATTCAGGCGGCAGTCCTCAAAATCCAGCGACTGCACCGAGGAATGAGTGCTGCGCAGACCTGTGATCTCACACCGCACGAATTTGCACTCATTCAGCGTGGTATGATCCAGTTCGCACTTGGTAAAAGAGCAATCCACAAACACGCAGTCGGTAAAGTCGCAGTCCTCAAAAGTCTCCTCGGTGAACGACAGGTCAGCAAACCGTTCACCCTCACAATAACGCTCTGTCATAAAATTCTCCTGTCAGCGCAGTTCGCCTCTTTCCATCGTGGGACAAACCGTTCCGTGTAAGATTCTACGCCTTCGTGCAGATACACCGATACTTTTGTGATCTCCTCCGGCACCTCAGACGGGGCATGAATGATCTGATAGTTGTTCCCGATGAACTGGATGCGCTGGAGCATTCCCATGCCCCGCTCCATCAGGTAGGCGGTATTCTGACCGGAGAGCATCACTTCGCCCTGCCCGTCGCTGCGGGTCCACAGGTCGTTGGCAATTTCTTCGGCCAGCGCGCGCGGCATCGGATTCTTGGCGATGCACTGTTCGTCCTTATAGATCACGCCGCCGTTTTCGCAGAGAAACACACAGCAGTCCACCACCGGTGCAAAGAGCTTGCGCAGGCTGGTATACTGCCGACCGGATGCCGGGCAAAACAGAATGCCGCGCCGATGCAGCTCCCGTATCTGTTCAAAGATCTCGCCTTCCAGCTCTTTCCTGCCGTATTGCAGCAGCGTACCGTCAATATCGCTGCAAATCAGTCTGATTGACATTTTCCGTCCTCATTTTTCAAGATAATTTCAGGCAATTCCCCGGCATCCAGAACACGGATGCCTTCGTCCATCAGCATCTTGGCAAAAACACCCTGTCCGGGAATCTTTGTCCCGGAAAACGTTCCGTCGTAGATTTCCTTCACGCCGCAGCTGGGACTGCGGGATTGCAGGATGGCAAGCTCCACCCCATTTTCTTTTGCAATAGCAAGGGCTTTCGCTGCGCCCGCTCGGAACTCCCGGTCCACATTGATGCCCTCTTTGTTCGTGACAACGCCCTGCACGATTTCCGCCGGGCACCGCGGTGTGGGCAGGCCGCCCAGCACCTCCGGGCAGACCGGAACCACCTGATGCCCCCGCGCAAAATCGCAAACCGCCTGATTGTAATTGTTTCCGCCGCTGTATTTGCAGTTTTCGCCCAGCAGGCAGGCGCTGACCAGAATCTTCATTGTTGCGCGCTCCGTTTTTCAGATACTGAATCTTTTACCTATTCTACCACGCTTTTGGGCATTGAAAAAGAGGATTCTGCTTTTTCCTATCCCCATACCGGGAGGTCCGCCGTAATCTTTTCTAATTCCTGTGCAAGAAACGTCAGTCTTTCCCTCAGATGGTTGTTATGCGGTGCATCTCCATGCATGCGGATTCAAATTCGACTTTATTTCAAAAAAGCGAATTTGCTCATAAATTACCACAGAGTATTTTTTCCGTCAAGTCCTTTTTTGCGGCGGAACGTGACAAATTCACACAACAAACTCACAAGAATGAATATCTGCACTCGAATTACACATATTTCACTATAAACTCGTTTCAAAAACATCAATATGTCTTAGTTTGCAGCGCAACCATATCAAATTTTCCACGTTTTTCACAGGTCTCATTTTCACGATTCCACGCAAAAAATCGAACACTGTCAGCGTTTAACAAACACAATAAGTGTGTCCATTCATTTTATCCACCCTATTTGCACACAGTTCCGAACCAAAAGAACCGCATAAAGTTCTCATCAAAAAACAGGGAGTGACATCAAATCACTCCCTGTTTGCATTGATTGTATCAGAGTTTCGTCACCCAAAGGCCATGCAGGTTGCAGTATGCGTAAACAGCCACCGGCTTTTCACTTCCCAGTTCAAACCCCACGTTGGGAGCCTGCCCCGGATTCAGATAGCGGATCTGCCCGCCGTTCTCAGTCTCCACAAAAATCCACTGAATATAGTGAACATCCGCTGGAATGTTATCGGTGTGTTTCTTGTATCTATATGATAACATTTCCTATTTATAATTTCTGTAACTGAATCACGCAAAGCGTTTTTCTGCCGTCTTCACCCTTCCCTCTGCTCCACGATTTCCAGACTATCCCGCCCTACATGGCAGAGCAAAAACAGCACTTGCACACCTGCAGCCTTTGCTTCGGCCAGTGCCGTGCCAAACTCCGGCTGTGTGCTGACATTTGGCCGCACCTCGGTGATGCCTTCCATCTGAATCACAAAGGCCACAGCGCATTGATATCCCTTCCGTTGTGCCTGTGCCAGCTCGTGCAGGTGCTTCACGCCGCGCTCGGTGGGTGCATCCGGGAAATAGCCGATGCCGTCCACTTCCAGTGTGCAGCCTTTGACTTCCAGCAGGTACTTCTGTTCGCCCTTTTCCATGTAAAAATCAATGCGGGATTTTCCGTATGCAAACTCCGGCCTGACAAGGTCAAACTCCTGCTTTGAAAGCCATTCTCCTACCACCTTGTTGGGTGCCTGACTGTCCATGTTGACCCAGCCGAGGCCCTGCTTGTGTACCGCCACAAGGTCGTATTTTGTTTTGCGTTTCGGGTTGTCCGACACTTCCAGCCGCACCGCAGTACCGGGCAGCAGCAGTTCCCTGCACCGCCCGGTGTTCTTGACATGGACGGTTTCCACTGCTCCATTCACTTCCACATAGGCAATAAAGCGGTTGGGACGGTCAACAAAAATGCCGTCCACAATTTCTCTGTATTTCAACGTTTTTCTCCATTTTCAGTACAGGATTCGGGAGCTGTGTCCATCCTGCCTGCCAAGATACAGTTCTACGACCATCCTGCCGCTTTCGCTGTTGCAGAGTTCTTCCTTGCAGTAGCCGCAGAGTTTTCCTTCCGCTTCCGATACGTAGCGGTGCAGCGATTCCTGCAGGTCTTTCGGGATGCTGCTCCATGGAATGACATAGCTCATGCCCGTATCCCCCACATCCACGATGCAGGCCCGTTCACTGTCCTCATCGGATAAAATCAGGTTCACCAGAAACACATCCGCAAACGGTGCCCCCTGATACTCTGCCTTTTGCCGTCTGCGCTCCGTCCGAAGCTCATCCAGCGCTTGATTCAGGTCATTTTCTGTCAGCGTGGACTTGTACAACAAGATATGCAGCTTCTGCTCCACCGCTCTGCCGTCATTCTGACCGTCCGTCGGGAGTTCCACGTCTGCATGAATGGTGCAAATCTGTTTTTGCATTGCAGTACGCAGGTTTTCCAGTTTCTGCTGCCGTTCTGCTTCCAATTGTTGTGCGGACTTTTGATGTACTTCTTTGGCTTCTGGCTGTTGCGCAGCATGCTTCTGCTTGGGTTCTGGCTTAGGCTCTGACCGTTCGCTGTGCTTTTCTGCATCAGCCTCTGATGCACTATGCCCTGCCGCTGTCGGCACCGACACGCTTTTGGCACCGCTTTGTGCTGCCGATGCTTTCTGTGCCGCAGAAGGACGCTCCGTTCTCTTTGGTTTCACCGACCGCGTTGCACCTGTGCTCGTGCTTTTTACCTCCGGCCTTGGTGTTTTCACCGCAGGAACAGCATTTTTAACACTTTTCGGTCGAACCCGTGTCTGCGTCTGCCAGAAATCGCTGCCTGTGCGCTGATAATAGGACTTTTCCGCTCGTTTCCGGCTGCTGCGCACACCATCACAGATCCACGAAAAAATCAGGTAGCGCTCCAGTGTGTTCCAAAAGCTGCTGCGCCGATGGCAGGGTTTATGCCGTCCACGGGACGCATACACAATCACTGACAAGCATCCGAAGAACAGAAAGCCTGCCGCAAACCCGATCCCTGTAAACAGCTTTTTGAAAAAGCCCATCTCTCACACCTCTTCCGGTTACAGCCTTGCCTGATACACCCGCTCCGTCCGGGCATCGAAGCAGCAGAAAATCACCTGCATGGCGTAATCCGCGTGATCTTCCAGCCACTGTGCCACTGTTTTGACTGCAATCTCCGTGGCATCTTCCAGCGGGTAGCCATACACGCCGGTCGAAATTGCCGGGAACGCAATGCTGTGGAGTTCATACTCTTTGGCAAGGTTCAGCGAATTGCGGTAGCAGTCCGCCAGCTGCGCGGCATCCTCTGCTGTGCCGGAATAAATCGGGCCTACCGTATGAATGATATACTTTGCTCTCAACCGGTAGCCCTTGGTGATTTTTGCTTCGCCGGTGCGGCAGCCGTGCAGCGTACGACACTCCGCCAACAATTCCGGCCCTGCTGCCCGGTGGATGGCACCATCCACACCGCCGCCACCCAGCAGACTCCGATTGGCCGCATTCACGATGCAGTCACATTCCAGTTTGGTAATATCACCCTGCACCACTTGAATCTGATTTTTTACTTTTTCAGAAATCATTGTAAACACCTCACTTTTTGAGCAGCTCCAGCGCCTTGTCCATGGGCACACAATCGGCATAGCGGTCCGGCCAGAGGAATTCATTGTAATAGTGGTAGCTCTGCTCCCCTGTCATGTACTCGTTGTCCTGCGTGGAATTTGCATAGGCAGGAACGATCATGTGCAGGCCATGCTCAAAGCCTGCCTCCACCGTTGCATTGATGCAGAAGTCCGTCATGATGCCGCAGACCATCACATCTTTTTCGCCCTTTTCCGTCAGATATTCCAGCAGGCCGCTTTCTTTTTTGAACGCACTGCATACGGTTTTGACGAACCGTTTTTCAGTCAGCAGCGGTGCAAACCCGGAATAGACCTCAAATTCATCGTCTCCGATGGAAAAGCCTGTACCGGGCCCATCGTCATGCTGGACATAGACGACCTCGATTCCCTGTTCGCGGGCAGTCCGGATTAGTCTCCTGATGTTGCCGACAAACTTTTCAAACGCATACAGGCGTTCATCCACGATACCTTTCTGTGTATCCACAACCAGTAAAACCATGTGTAAGCCCTCCTGTGTATCTTTTGTTTCATCCTACCATAGACCGTTGCTTTCTACAAGCGGATTCAAAAAATCCCCACAGGGAAAACCTGTGTTTCACCTGCAGGGATTGATTCAGCCACCCAAGACGATCAGGATCAGCACCACGACCACTGCTCGTCGGGGAGGCCAGTTGAGTGTAGAGACGATTGAAAGAATCTGTCTGGGTTTGGGAATCACACTAAAAGACTTCTTCGATTCCTCATATTTGTAGTAAAAAGCCGCTCACCATGCTGGAAACCAGCACAGTGAGCGGCTTTAATACTGCTTCTATTTTATCCTTGGGCCATCTCCAGATAAATGTTAAGCTGCATCTGTCTGGCGATTCTATTCGTGATCCTTGGAATCGGCATCAACCTGTGACAGTGCATTTCTCACATCCCTATTTACTTCTTCCAAAGCCTGTCTGATGGGTTTGTTATGGCTCCCCATCGCCGCAGCAGTCCACAGGCGGTTTTGAAAGATAGATCTCCTTCATTTTCTGCTTAACGGCAGCAATAAAAAAGACCCCGCAGCGTATGATTGATATGTACCCGGTTTTCTGGACACCGGTTCAAAATTGAATAATTAAGCTTCCATCATGGATGCTTCCCTGAATTTAGAGGGAGGCATCCATTTTGTTTTCGCTTGGATCCTGCTGTTATTGTAATAGTCGATATAATCAGCAATAGCTTTGGAGAATGCTTCAAAGGAAGGATACTGATTCTTGATGAGTCACCCAGCGATCTTGACGGGCAGAATTATGCGCCTGATCGCAGAAAGGCTGAAAAGCGAGGTGCGGAGCGGCAGAACCATTCTCGTGATCACCCACGACAGGGAGCTGATCGAGAACTGCTGCGATAACATTGTGGAGGTTGAAAAACGATCATCATAAAACCGCCGAGGACTATTATGGGATATCCGCGCCGGAGGAATCGTTTTTCGCCCCTGCCGGCAGCTCCACCGCGATGGTCGTGCCCTTGTCCGAGCTTTCCTCCACCCAAACGGAGCCGCCGTGGAGGTCGGCGATCTCCCATACCAGTGAGAGCCCCAGTCCTGCGCCGCCGTATTCCCGGCTGCGAGACTTGTCCACCCGGAAGAAGGGCTGGAAGATACTGCGCTGATACTCCTCCGGGATGCCGCAGCCGGTGTCGGAGACGCGGAGCAGGAGCTTTTCCAATTCCTGAGTGACAGAAACCCGTACCGAGCCACCCGGCCGGTTGTACTTGACAGCATTCTCCGTCAGGTTGAAGATCAGCCGGTAGATCAGTGCATCGCTGCCGGTCATAATGCCGTCGCCCTCCGCCGTCAGCGTGACGCCGAGCTTATCTGAGAGTGGCGCAAGATCTGTGAAGATCTCCTCGATCATGGGAGCGAGCTGGATCCGCTCGTTCCGCGCCACCTGCTGCAAATTGCTCATCTCCAGCAGCGTCTTGGTCATCTGCGTCAGCCGCTCCGTCTGCTCGCGCAAAAGCGTGAGGAATTCCGCCGTCTCCGGCCGCACATCAGGATGCTCCGCGGAAAACAGCTCCAACTGCGCCTGCATTAGTGCCAGTGGCGTGCGCAGCTCGTGGGCGGCGTTGCCGGTGAACTGCCGCTGGGCGGAAAAGGCGTTGTTCAGCCGCTCCAGCATCTGGTTGAACGAGCGGCTCAGCTGCCGGAACTCCGAAATAGTGTCTTCATCGATCCTCATATCGGCAAGATTGTTCAGCTGCACCTGCTCCACCTGCGAGGTAAAGCTGCGCAGGGGCTTGAGAGCGCGTCCGCTGACGAAATAGGCGAGGATGCCGCTGAGCAGCGTTACCGCCGCCGTGATGTACCAGTTGGTGGTGCGGAAGCGCCCCTGCACCCCATCGACGACGATGGTCAACTCCTCGTTGGGCGCTATGAGCTGCGGGTCAAAGCTCGCCGCTCCGCCATCATTCAGGATCACCGTACCGCCGCCTTGCAAGCTGTCCGCAATGGTGTCCATATAGTACACACCGGAGGAGCACAGCAGTAAATTCATGGCCACGCAGGTGATGCCGATGAGCAGGACGGTCATCAGCGTGATGCGCCACTGCAGGGAAAGCCGCTTCATTCCTCCTCGCCTCCCATCAGATAGCCCTCGCCGATGCGGTTGCGGATGGGGTCATAGCCCAGCACGGCGCGGAGCTTTTTGCGCAGGGCGGAGATGTGGACGCGAATGGAATTGCTGAAGCTGTCCACGCTATTGTCCCAAACGTGATCCATCAGCTCTTCCTGACTCACCGGCCGCCCCTGATGCACCATCAGATATTCCAAGATCCCTGTTTCCTTCCGGGTGAGCGTCAGCGTCTGCCCGTTGACGGCGGCGGTACGGGAGCGGGTGTCAAAGGTCAGGCCTCCGCAGCTCAGCAGCACATCCTGCTGGGTGAACTGCCGCAATGTCAGGCTGCGGATGCGGGCCTCCAGCTCCGCCAAGTGGAAAGGCTTTGCCAGATAGTCGTTCGCCCCGGCATCCAGCCCCTGCACCTTGTCCTCCACTTCGCTGCGGGCGGAGAGAATCAGCACCCGCGTCTCCCGGTCGGTCTGCCGCAGGGTGCGCAGCACTGTCATGCCGTCCTTTTTCGGCAGATTCAGATCAAGAAGCACCAGATCGTATCGTTCCACGCCCAGAAGCGCCAGCGCCTTTTCCCCGTCATAACAGTAGTCCACGCTGTAGGCCAGCCGCCGCAGGCTGCGGACGATGGTCTCGCACAGGGCGCGTTCATCTTCAATTACTAAAAGGTGCATGAGAGCCCTCCTTTATATTTCTTCGTTTTTTGTGTTGCTTTCATTATAGCAAAAATAGATAAGGTTTGCGTTAAGTTTTCGTTCTTAACAGAGACTTTAACTCTCCCGCGCTATGATGGGGGCAGAAAATCGGAAAGGGTGATGAAAAATGAGCTGCGGGAAAAAGGCAGCGGCGCAGATCGTGCTGCTGATGGCCGGAGCCGCCATGCTGTGCTTCGGTGTCTGGCGGGGCGAGGCGGCGACAGTGCTGAGCAAAGCAATCAAATTATGTCTGGAGTGTGTGGGCATTGGGTAAAAAGTTTTCAGGCGTTTCACAGACCATGTCCCGCTTCCGGGGCTGGATTCAGGCGGGTGCGGCGCTGCTGACCAACCTGCATCTGCCGAATTTCCTCAAGGGCGGACTGTATCAGGGGGCAGGGAAGACCGTCTGCGTGCCGGGGCTGAACTGCTATTCCTGCCCGGCAGCCTCCGGTGCCTGTCCCATTGGTGCGTTTCAGGCGGTGGTAGGCTCGTCAAAGTTCAGTTTCTCCTATTATATCACAGGCTTTCTCATTTTGCTGGGAGTCCTGCTGGGACGCTTTATCTGCGGCTTCCTCTGTCCCTTCGGCTGGTTTCAGGAGCTGCTGCATAAAATCCCGACAAAGAAGCTCTCCACAAAGAGGCTGAAGCCGCTGACATACCTGAAATACGCTGTCCTGCTGGTGATGGTTTTCCTGCTGCCGGCGTTCCTTGTGAACGATGTGGGCATGGGCGACCCGTTCTTCTGCAAATACCTCTGCCCCCAAGGCGTGCTGGAGGGAGCCATCCCGCTGTCCCTTGCCAATTCCGGCATCCGGGCGGCGCTGGGCAAGCTGTTTACATGGAAATTCAGCATCCTGCTGTCGGTGATCGTGCTGAGCGTGCTGTTCTACCGACCCTTCTGCAAGTGGCTCTGCCCGCTGGGCGCGTTCTACGCGCTGTTCAACCGGGTGTCCCTCTTCCAGATGAAGGTGGACAAGAATAAGTGCGTTTCCTGCGGGAAATGCGCCAGAGCCTGCAAGATGGATGTGGATGTGACGAAAACGCCCAACCATACCGAGTGCATCCGCTGCGGAATGTGCATCCGCGCCTGTCCGACGAACGCCGTGTGCTTCCGCTACGGCTTCGGCGATGGAAAAGAGAAAGAAAACGCAGCGACACTGCGAGAAAACAACAACAAAGCTTAAGGAGAAACGAATATGAATGTAAAGAAGATACTGGCTCTGATGCTGTGCGCGATGATGCTGCTCTCCCTTGCAGCCTGCGGCGCAAAGGGCAACGACAAGCAGGCGGATATGAGCGGAGACAGCTCCGCCATGACTGGCGAGCCGAAAAACGCCGAGAAGGCACTCGCCCTGCACAAGGAGCTGCTGGAGCGGGAGAACGCGATTCTGTCGGAAAATACCGAGCTGTGGGAAAAGGTTTTCATGGCGGCCGACAAGGGCATGACCATGCAGGAGGACGGCAAAAACTACGGCGACTTCCTGCTGGATACCGTCGAGGCCGCTAAAGAGCAGTTCACCGACAAGGAGTATGCGTGGCTGAAGGAGTCCGCCACGGAGATCAGCAAGATTGAAAACAGGCTGACCGAGTTGGAAGAGAAGTATCCCGAGATCATGCAGAAATCCATGGACGGCGATATGAGCATGCCTGCGGGCAGCGACACGAGCAACCCTCCCGACGACGGCAGTATGCAGAAGTTCCCCGCCTTTGAAGGGAAAGATCTGGACGGCAACACGGTGAAGAGCGACGAGCTGTTCTCCGCCAACGCCGTCACCGTGGTGAATTTCTGGTTCACCACCTGCAATCCCTGCGTAGGCGAGCTTTCCGAGCTAGATGCGCTGAACAAGGAACTGGCGGAGAAGGGCGGCTCCCTCATCGGTGTCAACACCTTCACGCTGGACGGCGACGAGAAGGCAATTTCCGAGGCGAAGGATGTGCTTGCCAAGAAGGGCGCCACCTATCAGAACGTGTATTTTGACTCCGACGGTGAGGCGGGAAAGTTTACCACCAACATCTTTGCCTATCCCACCACCTATGTGGTCGACCGCAGCGGCAATATCGTGGGTGAACCCATCGTAGGCGCCATCACGGAAAAGAAGCAGGCGGAGACGCTGCAAAAGCTCATCGACCAGGCTCTTGCCGCTGATATGGGCTGACCCGAGATTTAAAAAGTGCCTGCTGCGCGCCATTGCATTGCCCTCGGCGGGCAAGGAGCGGAGTGAACCCTGATTCCCCTGAAAGGAGGAAACGCGATGTATCGAAGTGTATTGGCCCTGCTTTTCGCCGCAGTGCTGCTGGGCGGCTGCGCCGCCGGGAAGCAGACTGTGCCGAAGGAAAAGAGCGGACAGGAAACAAACATGGACGGAGCGGCTTTTGACCGGTCCGACGAGGAGATCACCTATATGGATACCACAGACAATGTCATCTATCTGGCGGGCGGCTGCTTCTGGGGCATGGAACAGCTGATGCAGTCCATCCCCGGCGTTATCGATGCCGAGAACGGCTACGCCAACGGCACCTGCGAGACGGACGCCGATTACAAGACTGTCTGCAAGGGAGAGACCGGCTTTCGGGAGACCGTGCGGGTGGAATACGACCCCGAGCAGGTGAGCCTCGACGCGCTGCTGCTGGCCTACTTCTATGTCATCGACCCCACGGTGCAAAACCGGCAGGGCAACGACCGGGGCAGCCAGTACCAGACCGGCGTTTACTTCACCAATGAAAGTGCGAGAGAAACGGTGAAGCGCATCGCGGAGATCGAGCGGGGACGCAGCGAGAAATTCTTTGTGGAGATCGGCCCGCTCAAGAACTACTATCCCGCCGAGGAATACCATCAGAACTACCTCGAAAAGAATCCGGGCGGCTACTGCCACATCCCGCGCGCGGAGATGGAGCTTTTTTCCCGGCTGCGCATCGACCCGGGCGACTATCAGAAGCCCGCGGCGGAATCCATCCGGGACAAGCTGACGGCGGAGCAGTACCGTGTTACGCAGGAGAGCGGCACGGAGCGCCCTTTCACAGGCGAGTTCTGGGATAAGTTTGAAAAGGGCATCTATGTGGATGTCGTCACCGGCGAGCCGCTCTTTTCCTCCACGGATAAGTACGAGAGCGGCTGCGGCTGGCCGGCTTTCACAAAGCCCATCGAGGGCCCTGCCGTGGTGGAACTGGAGGACCTGAGCCACAGCATGCGCCGTACAGAGGTCAGAAGCCGTGCCGGAGATTCTCACCTTGGTCATGTGTTCACCGGCGATCCGGAGTCCCCCAATGGCGTGCGCTACTGCATCAACAGCGCGGCCCTGCGCTTTGTGCCTTACGCAAAGATGAAAGCAGAGGGCTACGGATACCTGCTGTACCTGTTTGAAAAATAGGACGCAAACGGTCGGCAGTTCTCATGCAAGGAACTATCAGCACATCACAGCATATCGGACTGCCACCGGGCAGTCCGATATGCTGTGAATGGAACAGAGAAGCGCCCGTATCAGCATTTATGCTGGCACGGGCGCAAATCATTTAAGGCATGCTTTACACCCCTGTTTCTTTCATTATATCAGAAACGGGGAGATGACTTTGTGGTTTTTTGACAGGCTGAAGAAGGCTCCGGCGCTTTTGGCACCGGAGCCTTCCTTGAGTCTTACTTCGCTAGTACAACGGAAATTTTGATCTCCTTTTCCGCCTCGCTCAGGTCGAACGCACCGCCGTCGGCAACGGTCACGCGCAGCTCATAGAGCGTGCCGGCGGTAAGTTCCGTTACAGCCTTGCCGTCCTCGTCTGTGATCGACCACAGTGCAGGATCGACCTTTGCTAGCTTGCCGTCCACGCCATAGGCGTAGAGGGTCAGACCGGAGGTGCTGCCGGACAGGTTATTCATGCGGAAAGCTACCGTGGTGTTGGGATGTACGTTGCGGACGGTCACAGTGTTGCGCCAGCTTGCAACGGTGCCTTCGCCGCCGTCCTGCGCAAACTGTTCCTGCGAGAGGACATTTCTTGCTGCCTGATCAAGATCGACCTTGCGGTAGGGCATTTCGGGCAGATAAACGAAACGGTCCTGCAAACGAAGCAGTTCCAGATAGCCTGTCGGGCAGTAGAGCGCATTGCCGCTGTTGCCGGCATACATTCCAATGGCCATGTTGTTATAGCCGTACTTGTTGGAAACATCCATCGTGAAAACAGTCTCGCCGGTTTCAAAATCCAGAATGATGTACTGCCACATCCCGGTGGTCACATCCTGCACATAGCCGTAGATATAGCCCGTTGCGGTGGAAAGCTTCAGGATGGAAGTGTCGCTCAGGTCGTTCCGGCTCCAGATGCTCTTCATCTCGTAGCCGTTTGCGGTCTTTACGGTGTCCATGCGCTCGATGCCGGGGGCGATCATGATGTTGCCCTTCATGAGCCAGTTCTGGTCGTAAATATTGGCGTAGCTCTGGATGGAGGAGTCGTTGTTGGGATCAGCCAGACCTGCATTGCCCGCGCCAAACCAGTTGCAGACGATGGTGCTGACGGTGCCGTTGCCGTCGTCATAGACGATGGCAGAGTTCTCAACGGCTACCTGATAGCCCTCGGGCAGGTCATCCAGCACCGGGGCGCTTGCCACGACCTCGCCGGTCTTCATATCGAGCGCAAGAAGGTTTACGATATCCTGATTGTCGGTGAACAGCACAAGGTTCGGTGTCAGTGTGGGAGAGCAGCCGCCGCCCCATGCAAGACCGCCGCCGGTGGTCTTATCGCCTTCGCCGCTCACCTTTGCACCTGCGCTCTCATAGGGCGTGCACCACACAACGTCTACGCCTTCTTCTGCACGCAGAAGATAGCAGTTCTGGTTGGTGAGGACCACCGCACCCTCCTTGGAGGCGGCGATGCCGTTCTCGGCACCCTCGCCGGGGGTCAGCTCGTAGACAAAGACAGCCTTTGAAAGGTCAGTCTGCTCGCCGTTCAGGATCGCATCAATGGCAGAACGGGCAATATAGCCGATGACGCCCTGCTGCTGGCGCTGCGGATAAATGCGGAAGCCGCCCGTTGCAAACCAGAGGTTTCCGTCATAGTCAAAGACCACGGACAGAAGATTCTGCGTCAGTTCTTTTCCAAGCGCGGCCTCGGCAGCAGCTTTGATATCAATGTCCAGCACCTTTTCAAATTCCGGCAGAACATTGCCGTTTTCATCCGTTGCGCGGAGCATCAGCACATGGTTGTTGCTCGTGGGGCAGACGATGCGGTTGGATTCGTCAAGGAAGGTATAGGAGCTCTGGATAACGTAACCGCCGCCGTCATGCTGTTTGGGGGAGAAATAGCCGAGCGTCTTTGTCTCTTCGGCGTTCAGATCTCGGATGGCGATGCCGCCCAGCAGCGGCACAACGGCATGACCGTAGCTGTCAAAGTAGATGGCGGGCGAAGCGTTCGCGTTCGTCGTCTCATAGGAAACGTTGATCTCGGGATAGATCGCAAGCGGCAGGATCTCATCCGTTGAATCTGTGTTGTAGCCGTCGTGATGAATGTTTGCATCGCTCTTGGCCATGTAGGGGTTCTCATCTACCTGCTTGGGGTGCAGGGCTTTCACGGGCAGTGCCGTAGAGGTGGGTTCCTCCGCCGCGGGCTGTACCGCAGCAGGCTGTGCGGGAGCTGCAGAAGCGGCGCTGCTGTCCGCAGGGGGCTGCGTTCCGCCGCAGGCAGCCATGGAAAGGCACAGGGCAGCTGTCAGGGACAGGCTTAACGCAGAATGGATGATATTTCTCTTTTTCATAAACCGTTCTCCTTGTTGTGTTCGTTGCGGTCAGACCGGAGCGGCGCTTTCTTGTCCAGCCAGCTGCAAAAGCCCTGCCGTAAAGCGTCTTCGGTCACCGGCTCGAGCAGAAAGTAGTCTGCGCGCAGCCGGAAGGCGTGGAGCGAAAAATTCAGGTCACTGCACCAGATGATGCGCGTTTGGGGACAAAGTGTGCGCAGATGCTCTACCGCGTTCAAGCCATCGACACCCGGCAGGGCAATCAAGGCATTGGTCAGCGGCTCGTTGTGTGCGGCTTCAAAAAAGCTTTCCTGATCGCGGTAACAATCCATTTGGGGAAACAAACAATGCTCGGCGCAGAACCGTAGGAGCTGCTCTGCTAAAAAGGCTTCCTGCGCCATGCTGTTTGTCAGCACGGCGATTCGATGCACAACACCCCTCCTTTCCTTCTGCCGTCGTTGGGGGTTTTTCTGTCTTCAGTATACGGGCAGGCGCAGCCTTTTCAAGGCATTTGGCACGAAAGCCCGGTTTCCGGCACGAAATCCCGGTTTCTGCTGCGACAGAACCGGGCAACTGTGCTATAATCAGGATGAAAGATTTTATAAAGGAGGTTGGAAGCTGTTTGTAAGCAGCTTTCCGGTATAGCATGAGAATTGCAATTGTCGATGACCTCGATGCGGAGCGCGCGCAACTGAAGGAGCGCCTGGTGCGGCAGCTGCGCGCGCGCGGCACAGAGGCGGAGCTTCTGGAATTTGACAGCGGAGAGGCTTTTCTGGCGGCAGAAAACGAGCAGCGTTTTTCCGCCGCATTTCTGGACATTTACATGGAAGGCTTAAGCGGCATGGAGGCGGCAAAGGAGCTGCGAAAAACCGATGCAGACTGCCTTCTGGTTTTTACCACGACCTCGACAGACCATGCGCTCGAGGGCTTTCAGGTGCGGGCGCTTCATTATCTGGTCAAGCCCTTTTCCGAAGCCGAGCTTTCTGCCCTGCTGGATGAGATGCTCTCAAAGCTTCCGCGCCCCGAGCCGATTCTGACGGTGAAGGTCGATGGCAGTGACATCCGTTTGTGCTACCGGGATATCGTTTCCGCCGAGCATTTTGCCCACATGATCAGCATCCGCACCACCGCCGGCAAAACGCTTGCCACGCGCCAGAGCTTCAAGGCGTTCACAGAGCCGCTCAAAAAAGACCCTCGGTTTTTCGTCTGCGGTCGCGGTGCGATCGTCAATATGGAGAACGCTGCCGATTTTCAGGATGCCGCCTTTTGTATGACGGACGGCAGCCGCATCTATGTCAGTCAGGAGCTTTTAAAGGCAGCCCGGCAGGCATTTATGGAGTTTCTATTGCAAAGGGGGCGTGTGGGTTGAAGGACCTCCTGCGCCCGATTTTGGAGCTCACCGTGGTCTTTCCGGGTCTGCTGCTCGCGTATTTTCCGGTGCGCTCTTATTTGAAGCAGCCGCCCGCAAGGCTTGCGGCATGGGCAGTGCCGCTGCTGCTCGGGCTTTGCCTTGGCGGCGGACTGCTTTGCTATTGTTTCAACAGCCCGACTGCGCTCCCCCTGCTGGTTATCACACTTGCGGCGAGCCTTCTGTATGTCAAAACATTGCAGACCTCTCTCTGGAAGTCCGGAACGATTGCGCTGGCGGTCTGCGCGGTGTTCGCCTGCCTGAACAGCTTATCCCGCGCCATCGGCACGGCGATCACACTGCGGCACCAGCTGCCGCCGGATAAGCCGTGGTTCTGTTTTGCTGCCTGCATTTTTTATAATGCGGTCTGCTGGCTGATCACTGCCGCAGCGTATTATCCCGCCACCCACGCAGTGCGCATGATGGTGGAGGATGATAACTTTGCGCAGACATGGTATGCGTTCTGGGTGCTGCCGCTTGTGTTCATTCTGCTGAACCTTTTCATGATCCCGCGTTACCCGACGACGCTTCAGACCGGGCGGGTCTTGCAGGTCTACATCGTTATGAGCATCGCGCTTTTGTTTTTGATGCTCTTCTTTAACGCGATCTTCCTTCTTATGGCGATCAGCATCAACCGGAACGCGAGATTGCAGCAGGAGAACCAGTTTCTTTCCATGCAGCAGCAGCGCTACGAAAGCCTGAAAGCCGCCATCGAGGAAGCCCGGCAGGCACGGCACGATATGCGCCACCAGATGAATCAGCTCTCCGCGCTGGCTGAAGCGGGAGATTTGGACGGTCTGAAGGCTTATCTTGCAAAAACCGTCTCCCGCATCCCGGAGCTGGATATGAGCTTTTGCGAAAACCGGGCGGCGGACAGTGTTGTAGGCTATTACTGTGCCCTTGCAAAGCGTGAGGGGATCCCCTTCTGTGCCAAGCTGGATCTGCCGCAGGCGCTTCCCGTGGACGAGATCGATCTGTGTCTGGTGCTGTCGAATCTTCTGGAAAACGCATTCGAAGCCAGCCTTCGCACCGCTCCCGCCCGGCGGAAGATCGAGGTCACCGCGTATGTCCATGCCGCGCGGCTCGTGCTGATCGAAGCGGAAAACGCCTTTGACGGGGAGATCAACGAAAATAGCGGAGTTTTCCGCTCGTCCAAGCGCAAGGGAAACGGCATCGGAATCCAGTCCGTCCGCCATATCGCAGAAAAATCCGGCGGGGCAAGTACGGTTACCTATCAGGACGGTCTGTTCTGCGCAAAGGTCATGCTTCGGGGATAATTATGTCCAGCCTTTCCAAAACGGCACGACTACAAATTTCAGCAGTCTCGCTTCCGGAAATCCCTGTATGTACCGGATCGCCGTTTTTGCAAAGATGTTGGACGTTGTCGTGTTCCAATCTGCCAGTTTTACTATCTCGGCTGTGCCGTTCTCAAAGTCAAACCGCAGCTCGCCCCATTCGCCATCGTTGTCTACCAGATATTCGTAGACAGCGGCGGTAATCGTTTCACCTGTTTTCCGACACTCCGTCTGCCGCAGAGAAATTGTGTGTGCGGGATTGATCTTCGTTGCTTTTGCCGTGCTCGTCGGAAGGGCGGGTTTTTCCGAAATCCCCATCTCAAACGGCACGACCACGGATTTCAGCAGCCTCGCTTCCGGTAAGCCCTGAACAAACCGGATCGCCGTTTTTGCAAAGATGTTAGATTTTACCGTATCCCAATCCGCCAGCTTTACGATCTCCGCTGTGCCGCTTTCAAAGTCAAACCGCAGATTACCCCATTCGCCGTCGTTGTCCGCCTGATACAGGTAGACCGCGGCGGCTATTTTTTTGTTCCTTTTGCGGCACTCGGTCTGTTTCAGTGTCACGGTATGGATCACACCGCTTTCCAGCAGCTTCAGCCGTACTGCGTGCCACGAGCTGTTTTTCGTTCAACAGCGGAACGGACACTGTACGCCCATCAACGTGGAGGGCGCACTCTAGGACTGCACCAGTTTTCCGGCCACATCCGCCAGCTGCTGGCCAAAACTTTCGCTGTGAACGCCATAGTTTTCTGCCAACATAGACCTGACCGGCTCTTTCAGGGATTCATTGATCTGCCACAGGTCCGGGTACAGGGCGTTTCGCCGCAGTGCCGTATCAGACACATCAAAGACATAGTGCAGGCGCGGGTATCCGCCGGATTCATCCAGCAGCGCAATGCCCTTGGAACCACGCCGGACGTAACGGTTCATGCACCAGCTGACAAGATAACCGTTTCCCTCCCAATAGCCATCTTGGCGGTTTGTCGCACCGAGAACTTTTGCATAAGCAACCCCGACTGAGGGCTTTTCTGCGATTACTAAGCGATAAGACAATAAGCATCAACTCCTAACTTTTTATAATGCGATTAAAACATCCAGATGTACTTGAAAAAGACAAAGTTTTCGGCTAAAATGGAATTATAAGAAAAATCAGCCGAAATCGGAAGCAGGTGATCAATATGAGTTACATTACAAGAAGTCTTGAGAAAGTTGTGCAGCAGGTCACGCAGGAATATTCGGTTGTGCTTGTGACCGGCCCCCGGCAGGTAGGAAAAACAACTATGCTGCAAAAGCTCATGGAAGGAACTTCCCGTGGATATGTTTCACTGGACGATTTGAACGAGCGGGCACTCGCAAAAAATGATCCGGAATTGTTTTTGCAGCTGCATAAGCCGCCGGTTCTGATTGATGAGGTTCAATATGCACCGGAACTATTTACCTATATCAAAGTCTATGCAGATACTCACCATGAGCCGGGTGCCTTTTGGCTGACCGGGTCACAGGTGTTCAAGCTGATGCACGGGGTACAGGAATCACTTGCCGGGCGTGTTGCAGTGCTGTCAATGACTTCTCTTTCGCAGTCAGAAATAAACGGTGCAGATACCGAGCCTTTCCGTGTGGATTTGGACGCTCTGCTGAACCGCGAGGAAAAAGCTGTGCCCGCAGATACCAAAGATATCTTTGAGCGTATCTATCGGGGCTCCATGCCCGCTATTGCAAGCGGAAAAAATACCAACAGCCAGATTTTTTACAGCAGCTACCTTTCCACCTATATTGAACGTGACGTAAAAGAGCTTTCAGATGCCATCGATGCACTGAAATTTCTGCGTTTCATGACGGCGGTTGCGGCGCGCTGCTCCCAGATGCTGAATGTTGCCGAAATTGCACAGGATGCGGACATCAATCAGAAGCAGGCAAAAGATTGGCTGCACATTTTGGAAACACTGGGTATCATCTTCTATCTGCACCCCTATTCCAATAACCTTCTGAAGCGTTTGGTAAAAACCCCAAAGCTCTATTTTTATGATACGGGATTGGTCTGCTATCTGACCAAGTGGAGCAGTGCAGAGGTTCTGGAGTATGGTGCCATGAACGGTGCAATCCTCGAAAACTATGTTGTTTCCGAAATTGCGAAGACCTATCTGAATACCGGCAGAGAGCCGTTTTTGTACTACTACCGCGACAAAGATGCAAAAGAGATTGATATTGTTCTGGAGCAGGATGGTGTTCTGAATCCCATCGAAATCAAAAAGACCTCGAATCCCGGCACCGAATTGACGAAGGTGTTCTCTTTGCTGGACAAAGCCTCTGTCCCACGCGGGAAAGGTGCTATCGTCTGCATGAAGCCAAAAGTCGGCATCATAGATCGAGACAACTATATCGTCCCGATTTGGATTATCTGAATTTCAATATGTAGGGCGGCAAATGCCGCCAGTAAAATTATTCTTCCGCCATGTCCTCCTTGCCGGGTTCCTCCGGCTCATCCTCCATTGGAATCTCAAAATCGCCCTTGTCCTCGGTGTAATCTGCATCGGGGTCAAGGGCTTCTTTTTCGGCCTGCGCCACAGCTTCTTTTTCAGCAGTATAGACTTCGGCATCCTCTTCTTCCATCAGGGTCAGAAGGTCGGCTTCATCCACCAGATTCATGAAGTGGACGGTCTGCTGTCCCTTGGCATTACGGTCAATGACCAGATAAAAAGTCGCACCCGACTTGCTGACCAGCGTGATGAACTGCTGCCCGCTGCCATCGGAATAGCTGGTGTGGTAAATAATTCTTAATCATTGGTTTTACCTCACTTTTAGAAAATGAAAATCGCAATATGGCGAACCATTTCCTAATGTGCCAGTTCGTTCAAAACGAATTTTGGGTAATAAACCTGAAAAAGAAATATCATCATTTTCACAATACACACAACATAACTCTGGACAATCATACATTTTTGTTAGTTCCCAATAAATGCAATTATGCAAATTGAAGTGTATCTCTTTGCCATTACATTTAACCCATTCCGTTGTCCAACCGTCATCGGGAAAATTTTTTCGCATATGCTTTTTTACACCTAACCGATAGATGGTATATGCAAAAGGCATACTTCCTAACTTTTTCATTTCTTCTTTTTGAACGTTTGCGGCTTTATGGGTTTCGTTTCTAACATATTCTAACGCTTCATTTTGGTTTATACCCTCTCCTCGAAGTGCCTTGTAATAAGCCAACGTTGGAAATAGCTTTAATTGCAAATGATTTTGAATTGCGGCGTTATTGCGATAGTCGGCGTTATTCAGAAGTTCTTGATAAATTTTTTCTGCTTGCTCAAAAATCAGCTTTCCTTTTTCTTGCCCAAACTGTTGAATACAATCCACTTCTAAAAAGGGAAGCGTAGTTTCATTTAGTTTCATCATCATTTCCTCCCTTGAAGTGGCCTAAACCTTTCAAAATCTTTACAGCAACCTCTTTCATTACATCAGCTTTGACTACAGCTATTCCTTGTTCCTCATCGCCTAAAACGAGTAGCGTGTCTCCGGGATTTATGTCAAATATTTCTCGCGCTTCTTTGGGAATGACAATTTGTCCGCGCTCCCCAACCTTAACAGTTCCAAATATGTGCTTTCCTTTTGGCATGGACATTGTACAGCATCTCCTTAATTCATGTTTTTCATACTTACATGAAAAGTATACACCACTTCAAGAAAAATGTCAAATCACCTTTACTGATTACGGAATAATGGGGATAGCCGTCTTTCATATTGTGGTGTTACTTTATGGCACATGAGCATTGGCACCGGGGTTATCCGAGCCATAACCTTCCAGCAGATTTACTGCACCCCAAACACCGAGACCGGCACCCAGAGCCACCACCAGAGTCTGCAGAACTTCCACAGCAGAGTTAAAGAATTCCATAGTCGTTTCTCCTTTATAATTAAAACCTTGCAGACCATGGCCTGCCATGCTACAATAGCCGCATCTACGGCCACCGGACAACAGGAAAGGAGTATCTCATGGCCAAAACTGCCGACACCATTGCCATCTATTCCCGCAAATCCCGCTACACCGGCAAGGGCGAAAGTATCGGAAATCAGATCGACCTCTGCCGCGAATACATCCGCACCCACTACGGCGATGCCGCAGCACAGCAAGCGGTCGTCTTTGAGGACGAGGGCTTTTCCGGCGGCAACCTGAACCGCCCGGACTTCAAAAAGATGATGACCGCCGCCAAAGAGCGGAAGATCCGTGCCATCGTGGTCTATCGTCTGGACCGCATCAGCCGCAACATCAGCGACTTTTCCAGCCTGATTGAAGAACTGGGACGGCTGGGCATCGACTTTGTGTCCATCCGTGAAAGTTTTGACACGTCCAGCCCCATGGGCCGCGCGATGATGTACATCGCATCCGTGTTCAGTCAGCTGGAACGTGAGACCATCGCGGAGCGCATCCGGGACAACATGCACGAGCTGGCAAAGACCGGGCGCTGGCTGGGCGGCACCACCCCCACGGGCTACGCTTCCGAGAGCGTCAAGAGCATCACGGTGGACGGCAAGACCAAAAAGGCCTGCAAGCTCAAGCTGCTGCCGGACGAAGCAGAGATCATCTACAAAATTTTCGACCTCTACGAGCAGTACGATTCTCTGACCATGACCGAGACCGAGCTGCTGCGGCAGGGCATCAAAACAAAAACCGGGCGTTCGTTCACCCGGTTTTCCATCAAGTCGATTTTGCAGAATCCTGTCTACCTGATTGCAGACAAGGACGCCTATCAGTATTTTGTGGACAATGAGGCAGAACTGTTCACCCCGGAGTCCGATTTCGACGGTGTGCGCGGCGTGCTGGCCTACCACCGCAGCGATCAGGAAAAGGGGCGTGCCACCGTCTACAATCCCATCAACGAGTGGATCGTTTCGGTGGGCGAGCACCCCGGCATCATCTCCTCGAACCGGTGGATCCGGGTGCAGGAATCCCTGGAGCGGAACAAATCCAAGTCCTACCACAAGTCCCGCGGCAACGAAGCTCTGCTCACCGGTCTGCTGTGGTGCTCCTGCGGCAGCCGGATGTACCCGAAGGTCACCGGGCGCAAAACTGCCGACGGGCAGGTGGTCTTTCCCTATATGTGCAAACTGAAGGAGCGCAGCCGGAGAGAGTTATGTAATGTCCGGAATGCCAACGGCAATTTGCTGGATGCTGCCATCTGCGAACAGGTCAAGCACCTTGCCGACCATTCCAGCGACTTTATGAAGCAGTTGGAAAAGGCAAAGTCCGCCCACGCAGGCAACCGCTCCGAGTTTGAGACCAAGCTTTCCACCCTGCGCAAAGAGCAGGCCGAGACGCAGCGTAAGATCAATGCACTGATCGATTCGCTGGCTGACTTCAGCGACAGCACCGCTGCTGTCCACCTGAAAAAGCGCATTGAGGAGCTGAACGGGCAGGATGCCGCCCTGAGCTCCCGCATCCGGGAACTGGAAAGCCTTACGGACGAAGGGGTTCTGGCAGGGATGGAATTTGACCTGATGCGTCAACTGCTGACCGTGTTCCACGACAACATCGACGATATGACCGTGACCCAAAAACGTGCCGCCATCCGCACCGTGGTGCGCAAGGTGGTGTGGGACGGCAAGGTGGCGCATGTGGTGCTCTTCGGTTCACCGGAGGATGAAATCGACTGGACCACCTTCCCGGTAGACCCGGAAGAGGACGAGAATGACCCCGAGGGCGGTGGAGATGGTTCCGATTCTCCATCCGGCGTTCGCTCGGGTGAGGATAGCATTCTCAATGCATCTGCTGGCATAGGTCGCAAACCGCGCCTTGCGGGTGGTGTCAAAGGTATCCACGGCCTTCATCAGCCCAATGGTTCCAATTGAGATCAGGTCCTCCTGGTCGCCAGGCTGGGCATAGTATTTCTTTGCCACATGGGCCACCAGCCGCAGGTTGTGCCGGATGATCTTTTCCCGCGCACTCCTGTCCCCCGCCCGCAGGGCCGCAAAGGTTTCGATCTCCTCCCGTGCACTGAGCGGCTTTGGGAAACTCCCCGCTTCCAGATGCAGCGCCAGCACCAGAAATTTTGTAGCGAAAAATTGCAGCAGCGTTAATAGCATACACAGCACCCCCTGGTGCTACTGTATGCTGTTGGAAGATCACAAAGTATTCCTCCGAATCCGGAGCGCAGGGATGGAATTCTGCAATTTTCCTGCGGGTTCTTTCGTATTAAGGATAAGGGACCGAATTTTGTTGGTAAAACGGAGGAACCATTATGGCGATCTTTGAAAAGACCATTCAAAACAAGAAATTTGATCAGCTGCTCTGGAAGTTGGAAAACGAAATTCCAGCCAGCAGCTGGTCGGCAGAGCTGGAAGCCGGAAGTGATTTCAAAGAGGGCGATGCCCGGTGCAGCGTCCGCGTCTTTGAACGGTACAGCGTGATGGGCGGTAATCGCCTGAGTCTGACGCTGACCATGTTTCAGAACGGGGACAGCCCGATCCGGTTATCCGCCATCACCGCAGGCGGCAGTCAGGCGGTGTTCTTCAAAGTGAACACCCTTGGAGAGGAATCCTTTTTGGAGGACGTAAAGGGACTGCTGGAAGAAATTTTGGAGGAGTAAGATGTTTTTCGCTGGATTTGATCTGTTGTTCAGCATCCTGTTTCCCATCCTGTTCCTTGTGGTTCTGGGCATGATCCTGTATGCCATCATCGGAAATATCCGCACCTGGAATAAAAACAACCATTCGCCGCGGCTCACCGTTCCGGCAGCGGTGGTGGCAAAGCGCACGGAGGTCTCTCATCACCACACGGACAACACGATGATGCATACGTTTACCACCTATTATGTAACCTTTCAGGTGGAAAGCGGCGACCGCATGGAGCTTACCGTAAGTGGTTCGGACTACGGAATGCTTGTGGAGGGCGACCTTGGAAAGCTGAGTTTTCAGGGTACCCGCTATCTTGGGTTCCAGCGGAACTGAGTGTTTCTGCACTGCTGCCCAACTGGATGAATCGTAAGTTGAACAAGGCAGGATTACACACAAAAAAACATCTGCTGCCCCTTTGCCGGACGTAACAGCCTCCGGCGCGGGACAGCAGATGTTTTCCTTTTTTACGATGCAGTCAGATTCACTCTGCAATGGGCATGGTCTGGTAGAACCAGCCCTCAATGGCCTTGCGGGTCCGGGCGAAGAACTGCTTCACCGGGCAGGCAGCGTCGCGGGCTTCCTGCTCCAGATCCGTACCTTCGGGGAAATTGCGGATGACGGTATAAGCCACCGACTGCGGCGGCAGCGACATCATCACGGCAGGGTCGTGCACCACACAGATCTGCTCCCCCACTGCAAGGGTAGCGGGATCGGAGGTGGTCTTTTCGTCATGGTCCTGCCACTGGGTGCGCTCAGTGATCACCATTTCATAGGTCTCCTGCCCCTCTGCGGTCACCAGTACAGACTCCACCGTACCGTCCGCAGCGCGGCTGATCTCTTCTACCGTACCATAGTAGTAGAGCCGCTCCGAAAACAGTGCCGAGGCAGCGGGCAGTGCACTGACACTGAGCAGCAGCACTGCAAGCAGACAAAAGAACGAGCGATAGGTCTTTTTCATAAAAAGCCTCCATTTTTCATGTTGAAGCGGAGCACCCGCCGCATGGCGCTCCCGGATGCCTTATTCTAACACAACTCTTGTCGGATTTCTATATCCAGGCTTAACCGGCGGAAAAATATCGCAGAGGGCAGCCAATGATCACGTCTTTTCCCAAAAAAAGCAAGCCCGGAAGGCACACAGACCTTCCGGGCTTGCACTTTTGGCGATGCGCTGTGCGCATCTCAGACTACTTTACAGCTGGCAGGCGGTATCGTAGCCGGTACGGATGGCGTTGGAGATATCTGCAGCCTTGCCTGCGGCATCGCCGATGGAGTACACCGGGATGTTGGCAGCTTCCAGCGCAGCAGCGTCAAACTCATTGGAGCGTGCGCCCATAGCCAGCACGATGTAATCGCAGGGGATGGTCACCTCTGCGCCGTCCTTGTTCTCACAGACAACGGCATCCATGCGGAACTCCTTGACCTTGTGGCTGGGGTACTGCTCCACGCCGTAGATCTTGTAGTTTTCCAGCAGGGTAGGCAGAATGGTGGTGCTCTCGCCTGCTGCGATCTTGTCCATCATCTCGATGACAGACACCTTGCAGCCCCGGGCAGCCAGATACTCTGCGGTCTCGCAGCCCACCATGCCGCCGCCGATGACAGCCACGGTGCCGTAGACCTGCTGCTCACCGGCCAGCACCTTCCAGGCATCGGCCACGTTCACGCTGTCAATGCCGGGGATGCGGGGTGCGGCGCTGTGGGCACCCACAGCGTTGATGACAGCCTCAAAACCGGCCTCCTTCAGCTGCTCTGCCGTGCGGGTCTGCCCCATGCACAGGTGCACCCCGGCATTGCAGACCGCGCGGATCAGATCCTGTGCGGCGCGGCGCATCTCCTCCTTGCGGGGAGGCACGCAGGCGATGTTCAGCTGACCGCCCAGAGAGGTGGTCTTCTCAAACAGGGTCACATCGTGACCGCGCAGGGCTGCCACACGGGCAGCCTCCAGACCGGCAGGGCCGCCGCCCAGAACAGCCACCTTCTTTTTCTGTGCGGCAGGCTGGATGCTGCGGCTGTTCTCATAGCCATTTTCGGCATTGAGCACGCAGGACAGGAACTGGCGGTTCTGGATGGCATCGGTGCAGCCCTTGTTGCAGCTGATGCAGCGGCGAATATCGCAGGCCTTACCGGCAGCGATCTTTGCGCCCCAATCAGGGTCTGCCAGCAGCGGACGGCCAACAGCCACCATATCAGCCATGCCGCTCTCGATGACACGCTCTGCCATCTCGGCATCCACGATACGGCCCACGGCGCTGACCGGCACATTGACAGCCTTTTTGATGTCCCCGGCGATCCTGACAAAGAAGCCGTAGGGCTGCACACCCATGGGAGGAATGGTATCGGCCATGTTGCCGGTGTGGTTGGCCTGGGCAACGTGGAACATATCCACGCCGTCCTCCACCAGCCACTGGGCGAACTGCACCGCATCGGCCTCGTCGATGCCGCCCTTGCCGCGCTGCGGGGTAACGATGGACAGCTTGTAGTCGATGATCATATCCGGCACAGCCTTGCGGATGGCGCGGGTCAGCATCCGGGCAAAGCGGACCCGGTTCTCCAGACTGCCGCCGAACTTGTCGGTGCGGTGGTTCATCCGGGTGGAGCACAGGCAGCCGTTCAGGCGGTCGCCGTGGATCTGGATCACGTCCACACCGGCCTTCTGGGCACGCACCGCGCAGGCGCACATCTTATCGATGATGGCCATCAGCATTTCCTCGCTGACCTCATCGGTAAAGAACATCATGTCGTGATGCAGGCGCTGACGCATCTCGTCAAACTTCTTCTGCATGAACAGGCTGTTGATGGCATCCACATCGTACTCCGGGTGGAAGAGCTGGACGCCCAGCTTGGTGCCGTAGGCGTGTACGCTGTCGGCCAGTGCCTTGAAGGCAGGGATCTGGCTGTCGTCAAACAGCTTGGGGGTGGGAGAAAAGCTGTTGATGGGTGCCACATCGCCCATAACGATGTAGCCCACGCCGCCCTTGGCCAGACGGGTGTAGAAGCCCATGTCCTGCTCACTGATCATGCCGTTTTTCTCGTAGCCGGTGGTCAGCGGGGGGAACATGATGCGGTTCTTAAAGGTCTGTCCGCCCACTACAATGGGCTGCAGGATCATGTTTTCCATACAAATGCCTCCTTACAGATGTGCTTTGATGAATGCGGCGGTCTTTTCCTCCACGGCGGCACGGGCTGTCAGCGTGGCAAAGTTGTGTCCGCCGCCTGCAATGGTGTCCACCTCGGGTGCGGTGTACACCTGTGCGTAACGGCTGCAGGTGCCCTCGTCCACCAGACGGTCATCGTCGGCCCGCAGCAGAAGCACCGGGCCGTTGTAGCCCTTGGCCTCGGTAAAGGGATCGGGGTGCTTGGCCATCTCATAGTTGAAGGCCATCTTGTAGCACAGACCCTCCATGTCGGCGTAGTCCTTGCCGGTCTGGGTCACACCGTCGGCGCGCTGGGCGCAGCCGAACCACATCCCTGCGCCCGGGCACAGCAGGATCAGGCCGTGGGGCTGGATCACCGGAGCGCAGGAGGCAGCAATGTAGCCGCCCATGCTCTGACCGGAGAGGAACATTTTTTCGCTGTCCACATAGGGCTGCTGGGCTGCCCATGCAAAGATATCCTGTGCATCGGTGTGCAGGCCATCGAAGCTCATATCCTCGAACTCGCCGTCACTCTCGCCGTTGCCGTAGAAATCAAACCGGGCGCTGCCGATGCCCTGCGCTGCCAGAGCGCGGGACAGGTGGGTGTACATGGATTTGTAGCCGCTGCAGCTGCCGGCAAAGCCGTGCAGATGCACCACAAAGGGCACCTTGCCCTCCGTATCAGGCAGGGTCACGATGCCGCGCAGGGTGTGACCATTACGGTTTTGAAACTGGACCTGTAAAATCTTCATTTACTTGCTCTCCTTTGCGGCACGGCGGCTCTTCAGCTCTGCCAGCATCTCGGCCGTCTTCTGCTTGGTCAGGGGGTAGACGAAGAACAGGATGGCCACTGCAATGCCGTAGCCCAGGAAGTAGACGCCGGTGTAGCTCTTCCAGATGGCGTTCACAACGCCTGCGGTCTGCACAGCGCCTGCGGTGACGTTGTAACCGATTGCACCCAGCACAAAGCTGGACAGGCTGCCGGAGATGGCGCTTGCGAGCTTGCGGAAGAAGGAGTAGGTGGAGTAGACGATGCCCTCGTTGCGCTCGCCGGTCTGCAGCTCATGGTAGTCGATGGCATCGTTGACCATGGCCCAGATCAGCACCTGCATACCGGAAGCGCCCAGGTAGCAGATGCCGTTGATAACGATGAAAGCCACGGGGTTATGGATGGGGAAGAAGAACAGGATGCCGAACACGACGGCGGCAAAGCCTGCGCCCATGCAGCACCACTCCTTCTTGCCGAGCTTGTTGGCCAGAGGCTGGGTGATGGCAAAGGACAGCACAGCGTACAGAACGCTCAGCATACCGGAGACAGCCTGAATTTTAACGTTGCCGAAGAAGTCCTTGTACAGGTAGGTGTTCAGGCCGTTGACCACGGATGCACCGATCATGCCGGTCAGGCTGAAGAACATCACGCCCAGCAGGGCTTTGTTGTGGGAGATCTCCTTGAGAACGTGCAGATAGTTCAGCTTTTCGCCCTGCGGACGCTCAGGCACTTCCACACGCTCCTTGCACCACACGCAGGTGATCTGCAGGCACAGCAGGCCCAGCATGGCGCAGATGCAGGCCAGCATCAGGAAGCGGCCAGCCACAGGCTGGTTGTCCACATACAGGAACAGGGGGCCGACCATGACCATGACGGTCATAAAGATGGTGCCGCCCAGGCTGCGGTAACGGGACAGGGCGGTGCGCTGGCTCACATCATCGGTCATCACGCTGGACAGGGTGCCGAAGGGCACGTTGACGCAGGTGTACAGTGCCTCATACAGCACATAGGTGATGAACATGTAAGCCAGACGCAGACCATAGCTGATGTTGCCCACATTGACAAAGGCCAGCACACACAGCACTGCCATGGGGAACGAGAAAGCGCGGATCCACGGGATGAACTTGCCGCCCTTGGTGGCCTTGCGGGAGTCCACGATCGCGCCGATGATGGGGTCGTTGACGGCATCCCAGATCTTGGTGATCAGCAGCAGGATACCCACATGGAAGGGGTTGACCTGCAGGATCAGGGTGTAGAAGATCGACAGATACATGGCGCGGTACTGCTCCGTGAAGCAGCAGCCCAAATCGCCCAGTGTATAGCCGATCTTGTCCTTCATGGAGAAGGGCCGAACGGTCTTTTTCTGGTCCATTGCGTTTTATCCTCCTTAAAAAACAGATGAAACCACGAGGCTTTTCACACAAGCCTCTTCTCTTCGATTGCATTATACGTTAATTTTGCGTCAAAGCATATCCAAAAAATGATTGAAAACTATCGCAAATTGATGTATTATGCAATTATGACAGTTGTACTTTTCAGTTGTGTACAACAAACTGTCGCATCTGACAGTTCCACGGAGGGAATTTTGGTGAATTATACAGCCAAACGTTATCTTTTTGAACAAAGCACTGTTCGGGAATTCTTTTCCGGCGCGTATTATGACCTGTTTCTGGTCATGCGGGGCAGCGGTGTGTTCCGGTGCAGCGAGGTGGTGCTGCCCGCCCAGCAGCAGAACCTGATCATCCTCAAGCCCGGGCAGGGCGGCAGGCTGGAATATGCTGGAGCCTACGGCCCGCTGGAGATCATCCGGGTGCAGTTGTCTCCCCAGATGCTGGCGCAGTTGTCGGATGAGGACACTGACTTTGAAAAAAGCTTCAACGTGGTGCCCTTCCGGCAGGTGGCTGTCCGGCCGGACAGTCAGATCTATATGCTGCTGAAAAATCTTGCCCGGAAGCTGCTGGTGCTCCCCCAGGAGAGCAGCCAGTTCGGCGCGGCGGCGTTCGAGCACGGCATCCTGCAGATGTTCGTGGTGCTGGCGCTGCGTGCCTGCATCCATGCCGAATTCCACACCGCTTCGGTCAGCCGCCACCACCTGATGCTGGACGAGGTATTCCTGTTTATTCAAGCGCACCTCACCGAGGAACTGACGTTGGAGCGTCTGGAAAAGGAGTTTTTCGTCTCCCGGGAGCACATTGCCCGGGAATTCAAACGCCAGACCGGCCAGACCGTGCACCGCTACATCGTAAAGGCCCGGCTGGACCGCTGCTGTGCCCTCATTGAGCAGGGCCTGCCCATCACCGAGGTGTACAAAACCAGCGGTTTCGGGGGCTACAACCACTTTTTCCGCGCCTTTAAAAAGGAGTACGGTATGACCCCCAAGGAATATTTCAGCTCCACCCGGCAGGATGCCCGGGGATGAGCCTTTGCAAAAGAAGTCCCGGCTGCAATTTTTGTGCAGGCTGAAACGTATCCTGTATAAAACGGCAGCTGCCGTTTTTCAACGAACGATCTCCATTACAGACAGGAGGAAAGCTCTATGAAATTTTCTGCTGATTATCGTGCCCTTGCGCTGGATGCCCTACGCGGCAGATGGAAGACAGCCGTTCTGGCCGGACTGATCGCCAGTTTGCTGAGCGCCAACATTGTGAGCAGCTCAGACAGGGTCATCTCCAACATGAGCCAGAACGCCAACGGCGACACCCCAGGGTTTGCCGGGCTGTTTTCCACCGGCAGCGGCGGCGTGCTGGCGGTTCTCGTGATCTGCATCCTAGCCTGGGCAGTGTTCACCCTCATCGTGAGCGGTGCGGCGCGGCTGGGCTACGCCCGGTTCAACCTGAACCTTGCAGACGGCAGGGACGCTGCCCTCTCCGACCTTGCTTCCCAGAAGCACCGCCTGTGGGACGGCTTCTGCATGAATTTCCTGCAGGGGCTTTATGTGGCGCTCTGGTCGCTGCTGCTGTTCATCCCCGGCGTGGTAAAAGCCTACAGCTATGCCATGACCCCCTATATCATGGCCGAGCACCCCGGCCTGACGGCCAACGAAGCCATCACTGAATCCCGGCGCATCATGGACGGCAACAAGTGGCGGCTGTTCTGCCTCGATCTCAGCTTTCTGGGCTGGGAGCTGCTCTGCACCCTGCCCATGCTGATTGGTTTCTCTCTCGTTTTTGCCTTCACCCGCTCGGCGGATACGGTCCTTGTTCCGCTGATCCTGCTGTCCATCCCGCTGAGCGCCGGCTTTTTCTTTCTGCACCCCTACGAGGAAGCGGCCTGGGCGATCTTTTACCGGGATATCACCGCCGCACCTTCTGACACCGAGGAAATCTGAGAATGAAACATACCGCCTGCTATCACCTGCCCGGACTGTTCGAGTTCTACGAGCTCTACCGCCTGTTCCTGCCCCTGTTCCGGGAGCACCGGGAATATTTTTATGACTGGTGCGAGATCGGCTCCATCTACGGCGCTCCGCCGGACTGCATCTGGGGCGGGGGCCGCGTGGAGGCCGGGGAGCACTCCCCCGCCGAAGTTCTGGCCCTGACCCAGGAATACGGCATCTCTGCCCGGCTCACATTCAGCAATTCCCTGCTCCGCCCGGAGCACCTCTCAGACCGGAAATGCAACGCAGTGTGTCAGCAGTTTGCCCAGCGGGGCACCGTGCAGAACGGGGTCATCGTCCACTCCGAGCTGCTTTTGAACTACCTGCAGCAGCATTACCCGGAGCTTTATCTCGTATCCTCCACTACCAAGGTTCTGACGGATCCTCGGGCGTTTCAGGCAGAGGTCCGGCGGCCGGAGTTCCGGTATGTCGTGCCGGACTTCCGGCTGAACAAGGCCTTCGATGTCCTGAATGCACTCTCCCAGCCCGAAAAGGACAAGGTAGAATTTCTCTGCAACGAGTGCTGCTGGTTCGGCTGCACCGAGCGCAGGCGCTGCTACGAAGCCGTCAGTCGCAAAAATCTGGGGGAGGTCTGCGAACATCGGTGCACCGCCCCCGGCGCGCAGGAGGGCTACCGCTTTTCCAAGGCGATGGAAAACCCCGGATTCATCGGCACTGCGGACATCCGGGAGCGCTATCTGCCGTTGGGCTTTTCCAATTTCAAGCTGGAAGGGCGCGGCCTGGGCAGCGCGCTGGTGCTGGAGTTTCTGCTCTATTATCTGACCCGGCCGGAGTATCAGATCCACGTCCGGGAGGCGATCTATCTGGACAACATGCTGGATCTCTTTTAAGGGTTGCACCACCGGCGCAGTGTGGTATAATCAGCATAACAGAGCACCCGCAAGCGGCGCTCTGTTCCGTCCAATCCAAGTCAGGAGGAGATCGTTATGGAATTCACTCAGCTTATTGCACAGCGGTATTCCTGCAAAAATTTTGGTGCAGGCAAGGTAGACGCTGCAGCACTCCACACCATTCTGGAAGCCGGTCGGCTGGCACCCACCGCCAAGAACACCCAGGAACAGCGCATCTACGTCGTTCAGTCCGAAGAGGGGCTGGCAAAGATCGATGCTGCCACTCCCTGCCGCTACGGTGCCCCCGTCTGTCTGGTGGTCGCCTATGACAAGAACCACACCTTTACTTACCCCGGCGAACGGATGAACTCCGGCATGGAGGATGCCGCCATCGTGGCCACCCACCTGCTGCTGGGCGCTGCCAATGCAGGCGTAGACAGCTGCTGGGTCAACTTTTTTGACCCGGACAAGCTGGCAAAAGCGCTGGGTCTGCCCGAAAACGAGGCGATCGTGATGCTCCTTGATCTGGGCCACGCTGCCGAGGGTGCAGGCCCCCTGCCCAACCACAGCTCCCGCAAGCCTCTGTCTGAAACCGTCACGTTCCTGTAACATCACAGGGATGCAAAAAGCCCCCGTACGTTGGTTTTCCGGCCAACATGCGGGGGCTTGTATTTTATTCCAGTTTTCAGTTCTGCGGGTGGACGATATCCCGCCAATCCAGATCTCCACGCTCCAGACCGTGGATGAGCACCTCCGCGGTGGCGATGTTGGTGGCCAGCGGGATGTTATGCACATCACACAGGCGCAGCAGGGTCATCTCGTTGGGCTCGCTGGGCTTTGCGTTGATCGGATCGCGGAAGAACAGGAGCAGATCGACCTCATTGCAGGCAATGCGGGATGCGATCTGCTGATCACCGCCCTGAACACCTGCCAGAAAGCGCTGGATCTGCAGACCCGTTGCCTCGGAGATCAGCTTGCCGGTGGTGCCCGTAGCCACCAATTTATGCTGGCTCAAAATCCGGCAATACGCCGTACAGAACTGAACCATCAGCTCTTTTTTGGAGTCATGCGCAATCAGTGCAATCGTCATCGGTCAACCTCTCCTTTGTTTTGCCAGTGGGCATTTTCTTGCATATATCATAGTATCACAGTTTCCGTTCTTTTACAACCGTTTTTTAGACAAACTTCATACTTTTTTCGGAAAAAAGCGCCAGAATTCACCAAACGCAGCGTTTCAGCGTTTTATCCTTCTTCAATTGTCTAAAGCATCCTGCCCGGCAGGTGCGGTCTCCTGAGCAGCATCCGTGGTGCCTGCGGCGGGGTCTGTGGCCGTATCCGTGCCGGTTTCGGTCTGGGCGGGGGCAGTCTGGTCAGCAGAAGTGCTGTCTGCGGCGGTTTCCTGCTTGCCGATGGTGCCATCTTCATTCAGGGTACCATCCTGCATGGCGAAGTAGGCGTTGGCAATGTCCGCCACCAGGTTGCCCGCGCGGGCGCCGCCGCCGCCGTACTCCACCACGATGCCGATGGCGATCTGGGGGTCCTCCGCCGGGCCGTAGGCGATCATCGTGGTATTGGTGTAGTGCTTATAGGTGCTGCCGACGTAGTACCCCTCGCTGCGCTGGGGGGTGCCGGTCTTGCAGGCGATGGTATAGGGGTAGCTGGCCAGCACCGGGATGGTCTGGGACACGCCGATCATGCCCTGCTGCACCAGATCAAAGGTCTCGCCCCTGTCCTCAATGACGTCCATGACCTCGGGCTGGGTCTCCTGCAGCACCTCGCCGGTGTTGGAGTCCAGGATGGCCTTGACGAAGTGGGTGCGGTAGCGGGTGCCCCGGTTGGCGATGGTGGCCGCGTAGGTGGCCAGCTGCACCGGGCTGACCACGGTGTTGCCCTGACCGATGGCGGCCTGGACGTCCAGCGACTCGATATAGTTGGAGTCGGTCTTGCTGGTCAGGTGGCCCAGCGCCTCGCTGACCTCCACACCGGTGCGCTGACCCAGGCCCAGCTTGTAGGCGTAGGCGTCGTAGACCTCACTGGTCAGGCGGCGGCCCACGTCGTAGAAGAAGATGTTGCAGCTCCACTTGATGGCGGTGATCACGTCGATGTTGCCGCTGTGGCCGTGGCGGGTACACTTGGGGTGGTAGTCGCTGTAATAATTGTACACACCGTTGCAGAACACGGTGGAATACCGGTTGATGAGGCCCGAATCCAGCGCCGCCACCGCCACGGCAGGCTTGAAGGTGGAGCCGGGGGTGTACAGGCCCTGCAGTGCCCGGTTGAACAGGGGCAGGCTCTCGTCCGCGCTATACTCACTGTACTGGGTGGCATACAGGTTCTGGTCAAAGCTGGGATAATTGGAAGCGGCCAGCACACTGCCGTCCTTCACATCCAGCACCACGGCGGCACAGGCGGCAGCTTTCATGCTGCCGGTGTTGTAGACCCGGTTGATCATGTCGATGTTCTCGGCCAGCGCCTGGTCCACCGCCTTCTGGAACCGGCTGTCGATGGTCAGCTGCACGGTGTGGCCCGGCTCGGGCACTGTGGTCAGGGCCGTATCCACAATCACACCATCGGAGTTGCGGGTGATGGTCTCCACGCCATCCTTGCCCCGCAGTTCGTCCTCATAGGCCGATTCCAGGCCCGAAATGCCGATGATGTCGTTCATGTTGTAGCCTTTTTCGCGCAGGGGGTAGGTGGTCTGGCCGTTTTCGTCGGTCACCTTCCACTTTTCAGCGGTAATCTTGCCCACCCGGCCCAGCACATGGGGCAGCACCGTGGATTGCTCATAGCTGCGGGTACTCGTTTCCACGATCTCCACGCCCGGCAGCGAGAGGCTGTGCTCCTTGATGGTCGCCACGGTGGCCTCGCTGACATTTTCCGCCATGATAAAGTTGTTCACATTGGAAAACGCCTGCAGCTGCATCTCGTAATGGATGCCGCCCAGCGTGCGCTGCCAGCTCAGCGGATAGCTGGCAAGGTCGTAGTCCTCCACCAGCTTCTCCATCACATCATTGGCCGTTGCATACTGCTGTAAACCAAGGTTGTCCTTCATGGCGGCAAGGGCTTTCTGATCCCTGGTGCTGCCCTCTTCGGCGGTAAAGGTATAATTGCCCGCTGCATCCGGCTGGCTGATGAGCAGAGTATCGTTCCAGCTCTCACCGTTGGCACGCAGCAGCTCGACGATCTTCTGGAGCATCCCGTCCAGATCTTCGTCTCCCATCAGCAGCTTGTTGAGCACCACGTTGTAGCCCGTGACGCTGGTGGCGATGCGCTTGCCGCTGCTGTCCACAATGTCACCGCGTGCCGCCGTGACCGTAAACTTGTAGTCGGTGGTGTTGGTGGCCTGGGATTTGAAATCGTCCCCGTTGACCAGCTGCAAAAAAATGAGCCGCAGCCCATACAGCAGCATGAGGATGCAGGCAGCGGCAACCAGAACACGCATCCGCCGGATGGCGGTTTTCCGTTCTTCTTGGTTCATGGATTCTCCTTCCGGCGCGGGGTGCGTTACACCACGCCGTTGTCGATCTTAAATTCTTCGTGGATGCGGCGCACGACCCCGAACAGAGGGATGCAGACCGGCACGGTGAGGGCTGCCGTGGGCAGCACAAACCACAGCCAGCGGCTGGCCGCGCCGCTGTAACCGGGCATGTAGTAGAAAAACAGCCAGTCCAGCGTGAGCACCAGCAGGGCGGCAGCAGACGCAATGAGTGCAAAATTTGCGGCCGAATTCTTGAAGTAGAGCTGCATCACCGCCGAAACGGCAAAGCAGAGCAGCAGCAGCTCCAGCGCCAGCATGCCCACGGTGCGCCCGGCCAGCCAGTCCCACATCAGGCCGCAGACCGCCCCAAAAACAGCCCCGGCGAACTCGCCCTCAAACACGGCGACCGCTAACGCCAGCGGCAGCAGCCAGAGCGGCTTTGCCGCCCCGAACTGGAACAGCCCGGGCGTGGTCTGCAAAACAGCACAAAGAAGGCCCAGCAGCGCATAGCAGATCCATTTGACGATCTGGCCCCGGCTGCGTTTCCGGCGTGATTCCATCAGGGTCCCTCCTCAGAAACTGGTAATGATGAACGCATGGCGCACCGTGCGGGGGTCGGTACCGGGTTTGATGACGGCAATGGTCGATTTGCCGCTGACCTCGGGCACCAGTTCCTGTACCACGCCCACCAGCAGGTCAGCCGGGAACACCCCGCCCAGCCCGGTGGTGACCACCTGGTCGCTTTTCTCCGTCAGGGTGTTGCGCGCAAGGTTGGTCAGCACACACAGGCCATCGGCGGCGTATTCGGAGCTGCCGGTGACGATGCCGTTGTCACGGGTGCGGGATACCACGCCCGCCGCGTTGAAGTTGGGGTGAAGAACGTTCATCACCTTGCAGCTGGTGGGCTCAGCCTCCACCACCATGCCCAGCAGGTAGCCCTGGTCACTGACCACGGCATCGTTGACGGCCACGCCATCCAGCGTGCCGCGGTCCAGTGTGAAGCCATAGAAGGAATCCAGCGGGTCACGGCCAATGACAAAGCTGGAAAGATAGCTCATCTCTGGCCGCTGGCTCTGGATGCTTTCCAGTGCCTTGTAGGCCTGGTTCTCGGCCTTGACGCGGTCGTAATCCACCATCTGCTGGCGCAGCTCGGCGTTTTCGGCCTTGAGCGTCTCGTTCTCAGCCATCACGTCATCGATGCTGGTGTACTTTTCCCACAGGGAGGCCACGCCGCCGCTGACCACAGCAGCCACTTTCTGGAATGGAGCAGCCGCCACGCTCAGCAGCTCCTGCGGAGCGGCAGTCAGGCGGCCGTTGGCACCGGCGTAGGCCATGATGCCCACCAGAAACACCGCGATGCCCACCAGGATCTTGAATTTCCAGGTATCGAAAAAGTCTTTCAAGGGGTTTTCCTCCGATTGCAAAAGGGCGCGGACAGCCCAGAGCCGTCCGCACCCTCTGTTACATCGTTACATGTGAGCTCCATCGGTATCCAGCACGTCGTGCAGAACATCCACATGATCCAGCACCGCACCGGCACCCTTGGCCACGCAATCCAGCGGGTCCTCCGCAACATGGACATCAATGCCGGTCTCGCTCTGGATCAGCTGATCCAGGCCCCGCAGCAGGGCACCGCCGCCGGTCAGGGTGATGCCGTGGTCGATGATATCGGCACTCAGCTCAGGCGGGGTGCGCTCCAGAGTCTCCTTGATGGCGCTGGTGATCTTGACCAGGCACTCCAGCAGGGCCTCGCGCACATCCTCAGAGTGGACGACGATGTTCTTGGGCAGGCCGTCCACCAGGTTGCGGCCCTTGATCTCCATGGTCATCTCGGGGTCCATGGGGTAGGCAGAGCCGATCTCGATCTTGATCTGCTCGGCGGTACGCTCACCGATGAGCAGGTTATACTTGCGCTTGATGAAAGCGATGATGGCCTGATCGAACATATCACCGGCCATCCGGACGCTGCGGGAGGCCACGATGCCGCCCAGAGAGATGACAGCGATCTCAGCGGTGCCGCCGCCAATGTCCACGATCATGCTGCCGGTGGGCTCGCTGATGGGCAGGCCCGCGCCGATGGCAGCGGCCATAGGCTCCTCGATGACGGAGACCTGACGGGCACCGGCCTTGAGGGTCGCCTCACGCACAGCGCGGCGCTCCACCTCGGTCACGCCCGAGGGGATGCAGATGACCACGCGGGGGCGGGAGAACATGCTGTTGCCGCAGGCCTTTTTCAGGAAGTTCTCCAGCATATTTGCCGTGATATCGAAATCGGCGATGACACCATCCTTCAGGGGGCGGACTGCCACGATGCTGCCGGGGGTACGGCCGATGACAGCCTTTGCCTCAGCACCCACGCAGCGCACCTCATCGGTCTTGGTATCCACAGCCACGACCGAAGGCTCCCGCATGATGATGCCCTTGCCCTTCATGTAAACCAGGGTATTGGCAGTACCCAGATCAACGCCAACGTCCTTTGACAAAAAACTCATAATGAAGCTCTCCTTCGTATTTCCGGTCTATTCCAAAACGCACGGCAGCCCAAACTCCACAGGGTTTGACCGCCTATCGCAGAATAACACGTTTCTATTATAGCCGCAAGTCAACGTTTTCTCAAGCGTTTTGTCAAGTTTTTCCGTATTTTTCATTTTTCTGTGCGTTCCGCCGCACAAACTGTCAGAACTGTTCAAGCAGGCGGACCGTCCGGCTGACGGGCAGGCCCATAATGGTGTAATAATCCCCCTCAATGGCATCCAGCCAGACCGCCGCGCGGCCCTGGATGGCGTAGGCACCGGCCTTATCGTAGGGTTCCTCTGTGGCGGCGTACCGCTCGATCTCCTCCTCGCTCAGCGGGAAGAAGGTGACCTTGCAGGTATCCACAAAGCTCTCGGTGCGGGTGCCATCGGAAACGCAGACACCGGTGTGCACATAGTGGGTCGCGCCGGACAGCGCGCGGAGCATCCGTCTGGCATCGTCCGGGCTGTGAGGCTTGCCGAACACCTCGCCGTTCACATCCACCACGGTATCGCAGCCCAGCACCACGGCACCGGGGTGTTCCTTGGCCACAGCAAGGCACTTGCCCCGGGCAAGCTGTTCCACCAGCCGGGCGGGGGTATCCGCCGTCACGGCATCCTCGTCAAAATCGCTGACGCAGACGGTAAAATCCGTCGTGTACAGGCTCAACAGCTCTTTCCGGCGGGGGCTCTGGGAAGCCAGGATCAGATCTTTCATACGCTTCACTTCCCCGTTGAGCCAAAGCCGCCCGCGCCGCGCTGGGTATCCCCCAGTTCGGCCGCCTGAGCAAAGGCAGCGGTATACACCGGTGCAATGCAGAGCTGTGCCACACGCTCACCGGGCTGGATGGTATAGGCCTCGGTGCCCAGATTGATCATGGGCACCTTCAGTTCCCCGCGGTAGTCACTGTCCACCACACCCACGCCGTTTGCCATGCACAGGCCGTGCTTGATGGAAAGGCCGCTGCGGGCATAGACCAGCGCCACAGCGTGGGGGCCGGGCAGCTCGATGGCAAGGCCAGTGGGCACCAGTGCCCGCTGCATGGGGGCCAGTGTCAGGGGCTCATCCAGCACGGCGCACAGGTCGGCCGCCGCTGCCCCCGGCGTTGCATAGGCGGGCACCTTGGCCCGGGGGTCCAATACTTTATAGTTTACGGTGATCGGTTCCATAGTATACCTCTTGTTAAAGTTATATTCGGGCGTGTTCCGGGAGCTTTCTCCTCGGACACGAAACGGGCCATTCCATCGCCCGCCCTACTGCCTGCGGCAGCAGGGTCCCACCCCAGCGGACGGTCCTCGGAGAAACTCTCGGCTCCCGCCCGGGGAAACTGCATCTTTAGTTGGTCCCCTTGAAATAAAGTCCTCTTGTAAACTCTCCCTCAAAGGGTGCGTGGACACGGATACTGTCCAGAATGGCGGCTGCTTCCTCCCGGGATTCCAGTGTGAAGTAGGCCACGCCGTAGTCCACAGTCAGAGCACCGGGCTTATCACCCATATAAATAGGTACGGGGTTATAGATTGTCCGCACGCCCATGCCGCAGCGCACCGGGAACTTTTTGGCCTTGCGGTCGGTCAGTTCCCCTGCTTTATTGCAGTGGGCGCAGTCATGGATGTTCTGCAGCGGGCAGGCACGGGTGACCATCAGCGGCATGTGGCCATAGACCAGCACACCGGTGGGCACAGGCTTGCCGTTATGAGTGGGGGCAATGGTGCTGATATCGCTGTCCTTGACTTCGGGCAGGATGAGCACACTGTTCAGGCCATGGTCGGCGTAGGACTGTGCTGCCATCTGGTTGGTGACATTCAGGCCAAAGCCGCCGCTCATCGGCAGGCCACGGCAGAGCCGCAGGTGGGCGATGTTGCTTACCTCATAGCCCGCAAAACCCGCATCCTGGGTGGCGGCAATGCGGCGGGCGGTGTCCTCCTCCAGCGCGCCGAACATCACGCGCGGCAGCTCCAGAAGGGTCTTTTCCCGCCACTCCCGGGGCACCCGGTCGGCCTGCGCAATGGGCAGGATGAGATACTCCACCCCGCTCAGGGCCTGCTCCGGCACCTGCTCCCAAGCTTCAAAGCGGGCGCGCAGGGTGCGGTGAGGCGGCAGAGTGCGCAGGGGCAGCGCATCCGGCTCCACCTCGTGTACCGGCCAGGGGCGCAGGACCTCCCGCTTTTTCAGCAGGGCCTCCAGCGCATCCCGGCGCAGCTCGTTCACGGCACTGCCCGGCACGAACCAGGGGCCGCCGTCCATCTCCACATCGATCTTTTCCACTGCAAAGGGGGTGCCACCCGTCTTGGAAAGGCTGCGCTGCAGGCTCTCGGTGGGGTCGGTGCGGGCAGGCTGCGGTTCCGCATCGCCGTAGGCAAAGGCTTTGTTGCCGTCCGCGTCGGTCACGGTCAGCTTCTCGCCGCCCTCTTCGATCTCCAGCCTGAACTGCACCGGCACTCGGCTGCGCTCGCGGCGGTAGAGCTCGCGCAGGGCAGGCAGGGTCTTTTTGGTCAGCTCCGCATCGGCTTCGCTGCGCACACCGAACATGGTGCCGTCGATCTTTCCATCCAGATAGCCGGAGGTGAATCCGGAGCGGCTGAACGCATTTTTCAGCAGGTCACGGTCGTAGGCGCGGCCCTCGCGGCCTGCCAGACAGGCGCTGACCGCCGCCGCCACATACTCCGGCGTGCGCAGACGGCCCTCGATTTTGGCCGATGCCACGCCAACGGCCTGCATCCGATCCAGCTTGTCGATGACGGAGTTATCCTTCAGGGAAAGGTGGTGCAGACGGCCCGGCTTGCCCTCGGGCAGCGGGTTTGCCTCAAAGGGCAGGCGGCAGGGCCCGGCGCAGGAGCCCCGGTTGCCGCTGCGACCGCCCAGGAAGGCCGACATATAGCACTGGCCGCTGACACACATGCAGAGCGCGCCGTGGACAAAGCACTCCGTCTCGATGCCGCAGTGCTTTGTGATGTGCTCCACCTCGGGCAGGCTCAGCTCACGGGCCAGCACCACCCGGGTAAAGCCCAGCTCCTTCAGCTCCAATGCGCCCTGCAGGGTGTGGACGCTCATCTGGGTGGAACCGTGGCGGGGCAGGTCGGGGGCGATCCGCCCGATGAGCTGTGCCACCGCCAGATCCTGGCAGATGACCGCATCCGCGCCGCTCTCGGCCACAGCCTTCACGGCACCGGCCAGCGCGGCCAGCTCTCCGCCGTAAACGGTGGTGTTCAGTGCCACGTGCACCTTGACCCCCCGCGCGTGGCAGAACCGGACTGCCTCCTTCAGGCTGTCCGCATCAAAATTTCCGGCTCCTGTGCGGGCATTGAAGCCCGAAAAGCCCAGATATACCGCGTCCGCACCGCTGAACACCGCAGCGCGGAGCATCTCTTCACTGCCCACCGGGGCAAGGATCTCGATCTTTGGCATAATACTCCCTTTGTTCCGGCGCGCTCACCGCGCCCCCATTCACGCTTCCGTCTTTGCTTCCCGGTCGGCCTTCTGCTTGGCCTGCAGGCGTGCCAGCTGCTCCCGCAGGGCATCGTTTTCACGCCGCAGCGTTTCATTTTCCGTTCTCACCTTATCCTCAGCCAGCTTTGCCCTGGCGGCATCGGCAATATAATCCTGGATCTGGCTGCGCATATTCTCGGCGCTGCCGGTGCTCTTTTTGTACTCGTCCAGATAATCCATGGCGCAGAACACCGCCGCCTTGGTCACCGAAAGGTTTTCGTTGGTGTCCAGCAGCTTGGTGATATCCTCATCCAGCC
The DNA here is from genome assembly GCF_017377595.1 of Faecalibacterium sp. Marseille-Q0746. Taxonomy (NCBI): domain Bacteria; kingdom Bacillati; phylum Bacillota; class Clostridia; order Eubacteriales; family Oscillospiraceae; genus Faecalibacterium; species Faecalibacterium sp. Marseille-Q0746. The sequence goes on from NZ_JAFREI010000010.1 coordinate 64,670, forward strand.
GTTTGGCCAGAGAGGCGATATACTTTTCGGAATCCGTCGTTGCGATCGCATAGGGCGCGCCCGCAATGGTCACTCTCACTTTATTAACCATCGTATCCTCACTAATAATTACTCTGAGCGGAGTTTGTGGCCGAGTTTCCTGCCCCGGTGCACGCTTTTGCCCCCGCCGGGACAACCGTTCACTTCTTATTATAATATAAATGCGCTCCAAGAGAAAGTGTTATTTTTGAATTTTTTGCATATTTACCAGAAAGATTGTGACAAAAATGTCAGTTACGGCAAAAATCGGCGTTTTTCCTTGCATTTACGAATAGAACTGATTATAATGTTCTTGTTGTGGTAACAGGGAGAGGGAAAGAGGAGAAGTTCCCTGTTGCGATATTTCAAAACAGCACAAGTGTGTGTGCGGATAGGAGTTCCTTATGACTACAAAAGAATTTGCAAAAATTCTTCAGGATAAGCTGACCAGCGAGTACGGCGTGGATCTGAGCGTTGCTTCCAAGCAGCAGATCTACCGCTCTCTTGCCCTGATCTGCCGTCAGATGATGAGCGAGAACCACAAGAAGTTCCAGTCCAAGGCCATTGGCACCGGTACCAAGCAGGTATACTACCTCTGCATGGAGTTTCTGATGGGCCGCAGCCTGAAGATGAGCCTGTTCAACCTGGGTCTGGAAGATGTTGCCCAGAAGGTGCTGGCTGATGCCGACATCAACATCGAGGGCATCTTTGAGGAAGAGCCCGATGCAGGCCTGGGCAACGGCGGTCTGGGCCGTCTGGCTGCCTGCTATCTGGACGGCATGGCCACCACCGGCATCTGCGGCACCGGCTACTCCATCCTGTACGAGTACGGCATTTTCAAGCAGAAGATCGTGGACGGCTGGCAGCAGGAGCGCGCTGACAACTGGCTGCCCGGCGGTCAGGTCTGGCTGAAGAGCCACCCCGATCAGGCCATCGAGGTCCGCTTTGACGGCGAGATCCGCGAGAACTGGGATCACGGCTTCCACTATATCCAGCACACCAACTACAACAGCGTTATGGCTGTGCCCTCCGACATGTATGTGCAGGGCTACGACGGCAAGGGCGTTGCCAAGCTGCGCCTGTGGCAGGCCAAGGCTCCTGACTTTGATATGTCCAGCTTCTCTCTGGGCAACTACAACACTGCCATGAGCAAGAACGCCAGCGCCGAGCTGATCTCCAAGGTGCTGTACCCCAACGACAACCACATTGAAGGCAAGATCCTGCGCCTGCGCCAGCAGTACTTCCTCTCTGCCGCATCCATCGGCGATATCGTGCAGAACCACCTGTCCACCTACGGCACGCTGGAGAATCTGGCCGACAAGGTCGCCATCCAGCTGAACGACACCCATCCCACGCTGGCCATCCCCGAGATGATGCGCATCCTGCTGGACGAGTGCGGCTTTGACTGGGATAAGGCCTTTGAGATCTGCCAGAAGGTCTTTGCCTACACCAACCACACCGTTATGGCCGAGGCTCTGGAGAAGTGGAATGTGGATATCTTCAAGATGACCCTGCCCCGCATCTACCAGATCGTGGTCGAGATGAACCGCCGTGCCCGCGAGGAGCTGGAGAAGGCATTCCCCGGCGATGAGGGCAAGATCAACTACATGGCCCTGATCGGCGACAACCAGGTCCGCATGGCAAACATCTGCGCCTACACCGCCAACAGCATCAACGGCGTGTCCAAGCTGCACAGCGAGATCATCAAGGAGAGCGTGTTCCACGATTACTACCTGTTCAAGCCTCAGGCCTTCAAGAACGTGACCAACGGCATCGCTTACCGCCGCTGGCTGCTGGCCTCCAACCCTGAGCTGTGCAAACTGCTGGACGAGACCATCGGCGAGGAGTACAAGCACGACGCTTCCAACCTCTCCAAGCTGAACAAGTATGCGGACGACAAGACCGTGCTGAAGCGCATCAACGAGATCAAGCTGAACAACAAGAAGAACTTTGCCGCCTATCTCGAGAAGAGCACCGGCCAGGTCATCGACCCCAATTCCATCTTCGACTGCCAGGTCAAGCGGATGCACGAGTACAAGCGTCAGCACCTGAACGCCCTGAACATCGCCGCTCAGTACCTGTATCTGAAGGAGAACCCCAACGCCGACTTCATCCCCAAGACCTATATCTTCGGCGCAAAGGCTGCCCCCGGCTACTACATGGCCAAGCAGATGATCCGGATGATCTGCAAGCTGGGCGACCTGATCAACAATGACCCCGCCGTGCGCGACAAGCTGCGCGTGGTCTATCTGGAAGAGTACTGCGTCTCCCTGAGCGAGCACCTGATGCCCGCTGCCGAGGTCTCTGAGCAGATCTCTCTGGCAGGCACCGAGGCTTCCGGTACCGGCAACATGAAGTTCATGCTGAACGGTGCCATCACGCTGGGTACGCTGGACGGCGCAAACGTCGAGATCGCCGATGCCGCCGGCAAGGAGAACGAGCTGATCTTCGGTATGCTGACCCCCGAGGTCAACAACCTCAAGCAGGTGGGCTACCACCCCAGCGCCTTCATCATGGGCGATGACGTGGCAAATGCCGCTCTGAACTTCCTGGAGCGCGGCTGGAACGGCGAGGACTTCCACGAGGTCACCGAGAACCTGCGCACCAGCGATCCTTATATGGTCATGGCCGACTTCAAGGATTACCGCCGTGCTCAGGCCGACCTGCAGCGCCTGTATGCTGACCGCGAGAAGTGGGCACAGATGAGCCTGAAGAACACCGCCAACAGCGGCATCTTCAGCGCAGACCGTTCTGTGCTGGATTACGCCCGCGATATCTGGCACGCTTCTGCTGTGAAGTAATTGGAAAGGTTACCCCCCCCCCCCAGTCACCTGCGGTGACAGCCCCCCTAGTAGTGGGGCCTCTGGCGTTACGGGAGGTTTTACAGCTTTTCCTTTACGCACAGACTTCACCGTTCTGCCAAGGCCTCCCCTACTAGGGGAGGTGGCAATGCGAAGCATTGACGGAAGGGTTTAGCACAAATATATCTCTGCCCCGGAGCCATTACGGAACCGGGGCTTTTTTTGAGAAAGGAACGACCCCACTTGTCTTGTCTGTTCAACAGTTTTGACCCCTATTTCAAGCAGCCCTTTGGTGCGGTGCGCGCCGGGCAGACTGTCCGGCTGTCGCTCTGCATCCCCGAGGAGCTGGGCTATGTAGATCCGCACCTTGTCCTGAAAAAAGAGGGCAAGTTCGATGTTCCCGTCTACTACCGGATGAACTTCGATGGCCAGACCCCCAGGCAGAACCACTTTTCTGTGGAAGTGCCTCTGAATGACCCGGGCCTCTACTTCTACTACTTCGACCTCTACACCGACTTCCGCCGCATCGTGCGCGGCCCCGACAACTGCGGCGTGATCAGCTGGCAGGATGGCGAAAGCTGGCAGATCACGGTCTATGAGCAGGACTTTGAGACCCCCGAAAGCATCAAGGGTAAGGTGTTCTATCAGATCTTCCCGGACCGCTTCTGCGAAGGGGTGGAGAACAAGCCCATGCCCTTTGCCGACCGCATCTATCAGGCCGACAAGCACGCCGAGCCCTTCTGGCAGCCCAACGAGGTGGGTGGTCACCTGAATGAGGACTATTTCGGCGGCGACCTCAAGGGCATCCAGCAAAAGCTCCCTTACCTGCACGAGATGGGGGTGGATTTCATCTACCTCAACCCCATCTTTGAGGCCCACTCCAACCACCGCTACAACACCGCCGACTACCTGAATGTGGACCCCCTGCTGGGCACCAACGAGGATTTTGAGGCACTGTGCACCGCCGCCCAGAAGTACGGCATCGGCATCGTGCTGGACGGCGTGTTCAGCCACACCGGCTCCGACAGCCGCTACTTCAACCGCGAGGGCCGCTATGGCGAGGGCGGCGCGTACCGGGACCCCAACTCCCCTTACCGCTGCTGGTACGATTTCGGCCCCCAGTACAAGGGCGGCTACCGCAGCTGGTGGGGCTTTGAGACCCTGCCCGAGGTCAACGAGGAGACCCCCTCCTATGTGGAGTTCATCACCGGCCCGGGCGGTGTCATCGACACCTGGCTGCGGCGCGGCGCAGCAGGCTTCCGGCTGGATGTAGCCGACGAGCTGCCCGACGAATTCATTGAGAAGGTGCGCGCCGCCGTCAAGCGGGTCAGCCCCGAAAAGTTCCTGCTGGGCGAGGTGTGGGAGGATGCCACCACCAAGTTCGGCTTCAATAAGCGCCGCACCTATCTGCTGGGCAAGGGTCTGGACAGCGTGATGAACTACCCCTTCAAGAACGCCGTGCTGGATTTCGTCAAGGGCAAGCCCGCCGAGCAGGCCATGACGGAGATCCTGACCATCTGCGAACACTACCCTGCCCCGGCCATGGACACCGCCCTGAACTTCCTCTCCACCCACGACACCGAGCGTGCCCTGACCGTGATCGCTGACGAGCCCGCCAATGGCCGGGGCCGCGCGTGGCAGAGCGGCCGCTGTGTGACCGGCGATGCCTACGAGGAGGGCCTGCTCCGCCTGCGGATGGCCTACGCCATCATCTACACCCTGCCGGGTGTGCCCTGCCTGTACTACGGCGACGAGATTGCCATGCAGGGCTACCGGGACCCCTTCAACCGGGCTTTCTTCCGGTGGGATGCCCACGAGCAGCGCCTGCGCCCCGTGCTGGCACAGCTGGCACAGCTCCGCCACACCTGCGAGGCTTTCCGCACCGGCCAGCTGCGGGTCCTGCGTGCCGAGGACGGCATCCTGCACTACCAGCGGGTGGGCAAGGTGGAGACCGCGGAGATCATCGTCAACCGCACCGAGCATATCATCGTGGAGACCCTTGCCAGCGGCAAGAGCACTGAGGTGAATCCCATGGGCTTCACCATCGTGGTGGAAGAGGTGGGGCATAACCCGAACCACAGCTACTATGATTATGTATAAGGAAACGGATTAAACCTCTCCGTCATCTTCGCTGACGCGGCGAAGCCTGCGACTGAGAGGTTGAACAGAGCAGCACTCGCCCTTAAATAACAACATATTGTCATTTCCACGCCTTTGTTATATAATAAACGAAGAAGGAGGGATGTTCGATGTCCATTGACCCCATTTTCTGGCTCCTTGCCGCCGTCGGTTTCCTGGCGCTGGAGGGCATGACCTTCAGCATGGTATCCGTCTGGTTTGCGGCAGGCAGCGCGGCAGCCCTGCTCTGCTGCCTGTTCACCCACTCGTTCCGGGTGCAGGCGGTGGTGTTCATTGCGGTCAGCGCGGTCTGTCTGCTGGCATTCAAGCCGCTGGCCAAACGGCTGCACAAGCAGCCCACCCCCACCAACGGTGACCGCGCCCTTGGCCGGGAGGCCCGGGTATTGACCCCCGTTTCTGCCCAGCAGACGGGCCGGGTGCGGCTGGATGGCGTGGACTGGAGCGCCCGCTGCGCCACCCCCGGCGATACCCTGACCCCCGGGCAGGCCTGCCGGGTCACCGAGATCCACAGCACCCTGCTCATCGTGGAACCCATCCTGACCGAATCCATCAACCACTGAAAAAAGGAGCGTCTCTATGCCTATCATGCTGTTCGTGATCCTCGCGCTCATCTTTGTCATCCTGCTCATCGTCGTCACCAACATCGTCATCGTGCCTCAGTCCATGGTGTACGTTGTGGAGCGTCTGGGCAGCTACTCCGACACCTGGTCGGCCGGCCTGCATGTCAAGATCCCGTTCATTGAGCGGATCGCCAAAAAGGTCAGCCTGAAGGAGCAGGTCGCGGACTTTCCTCCCCAGCCTGTGATCACCCGCGATAACGTTACCATGCAGATCGACACCGTGGTGTTCTTCCAGGTCATGGATGCCAAGCTCTACACCTACGGTGTCAACCAGCCCATCGCAGCCATCGAGAGCCTTTCCGCCACCACCCTGCGCAACATCATCGGTGAGATGGAGCTGGATCACACCCTGACCAGCCGCGATGTCATCAACGGCAAGATCACGGCCATCCTCGATGAAGCCACCGACAAGTGGGGCATCAAGGTCAACCGCGTGGAGGTCAAGAATATCATCCCGCCGCGCGAGATCCAGGAAGCCATGGAGAAGCAGATGAAGGCAGAGCGCGAAAAGCGCGCCGTCATCCTGAAGGCCGACGGTGAGAAGCAGGCCGCCATCACCGCCGCCGAGGGCGAAAAGGAAGCCGCCATCCTCCGTGCCGATGCCGTCAAACAGCAGCGCATTCTCGAAGCTGAGGGCGAGGCGCAGGCCATTCTCGCGGTGCAGAAGGCCAACGCCGATGCCATCCGCCTGCTGAACGAGGCTATGCCCAACGACAAGGTGCTGGCTCTGCGCAGCCTGGAAGCACTGGCCAAGGTCGCCAACGGCAAGGCCACCAAGATCATCATTCCGTCGGAGCTGCAAAATCTGGGCGGCGTTGTGCCCAGCATCAAGGAGCTTCTGACCGACCCGAAAGAGGACTGATCCATGATCTACGATACCCTGAACAATCTCCCCAACTATCTGGGCCTGTGCAGCAGTCTGGACAGCGTCATCGAGTTCATCATGGCGCGGGATATCAACAACCTGCCCGCCGGGCGCACCCGCATTGATGGTGACAAGGCTGTGGTCATGGTGAGCACCGTGACCCCGCAGGCCAGCGACAAGGCCCCCTTTGTCCGGCACGACAACCACCTGACCCTTGAGACCGACCTCGAAGGCAGCGAGCTGTTTGAAGTGTCCCTGGGCGAGTTCAGCCCCACCCGGCCCGCTGACGAAGCCGCTGATACCACCGTGGGCACCGCCGGCACCAGCATTGCTGGAATGCTCTGCGAGGGCCGCTTTGCCCTCTATCTGGCCGGGGAGCCGTACAAATCCGGCTTGAAGGCCCAGGGCTGCGGCAAGCTGAAAAAGGCCGTGTTCACCATGGAGCTGGACCCGGACGAGGAAGACGAGACCGAGGCCGAATAATTCCTGAAAGCACGAACTCCACGCAGCGTAGGTTGCGTGGAGTTTTTTTGTATAGTATACTCTGGTTCAACAATTACGCTTGCCCGACTTGCCAAGGGCTCCCCTATTAGGCAACGACGACGACCGCCGCCAGTGGCGGATGAAGGGAGGAGTTGTTGGGGCCGCGGCCAGCAAGACACGAGCACAATACTTTGTGCGAAGTGGATGCTGGGAGCCGCAACCCGTACGCTGTCGAGCAACGCGAGACTGAGAGGTTTCATTCATTATGAACACATACGTCACAGGCAGCACCATCCGGCAGCTGCGGGAAACCAAGGGCCTGACCCAGGCAGAGCTTGCCGGAACGCTCTCTGTCAGCGCCAAGACCATTTCCAAGTGGGAGACCGCCAAGGGTCTGCCCGATATCTCCCTGCTGGAACCGCTGGCTGCGGCTCTGGGGGTCAGCGTGCTGGAGCTGATGCAGGGAGAACCCATTATCAACCGGAACCGGGCAGCCAACCTGCTGCGGAGCAAGCTCTACGTCTGCCCTCTCTGCGGCAATGTGCTCCACGCCACCGGACAGGCTGTGGTGAGCTGCTGCGGCATCACCCTGCCTGCGCTGGACATCGCCGAAGCCGATGATGCCGACGAGCATCATCAGTTGACTGTGGAGCGGGTGGAGGACGAGCTCTTCGTCACCCTGCACCACCCCATGGAGAAAAACCATTACATCTCGTTTCTGGCCTACCTCACCGGCGATAAGCTGCAGCTGGTCAAGCTCTACCCCGAGGGAGATGCCTCTGCCCGCTTCTCCCTGCGGGGCGCAGGTGTGCTTTACTTCTACTGCAACTGCCACGGCCTGATGAAGGCTCCGGATTTCCGCACCGCCACCCGGCGCACCTCACCCCAGAAGATCCACCTGCGGGAGCCGGATGAGGGCGACCGGGAACAGGTAATGGCCTACCGGGAAGAATTTCTGGCCATCAACTCCCGGATGGACGGCACCTCGGCTCTGGACAAATATGCCGACTTCGATGCCTGGCTGGCCCAACTCCGCAAGCTGAAAGACCCGGCCACAACCCCCGCCGGTCTCGTGCCCGCCACGGAGTATCTGGCTCTGGATGAGCACGAGCATCTGGTGGGCATGACCAACCTGCGCCACCGGCTCAACGATTACCTGCTGACCTACGGCGGGCACATCGGGTACAGCGTCCGCCCCTCGGAGCGGCAGAACGGCTACGCCACCCAGATGCTTCGCCTGACGCTGGAAAAGGCAAAAGAACGAGGCATCGAAAAGGTGCGCATCTGCTGCGACCATTACAACGTTGCCTCAGCAAAGACCATCCGCGCCAACGGCGGCGTGCTGGAGGACGAGCAGTTCGATTCCTCCGATGGAACGCTGACACAGCGGTATTGGATACAGAATAAGTAAAAAGAGGCTGTTGCCAAACTCCTTCCGTCATCGCTCACGCGATGCCACCTCCCTCAATGAGGGAGGCTTTCACAGATTGCCATTACGTCAAGGCTCCCTCCAAGAGGGAGCTGGCGCGGCGAAGCCGTGACTGAGGGAGTTGTCGGCAGCAGCCTTTCTCTATTTCAGCCCAAATGGAACATATCGATCAGCACCACGGCGGCCAGGCCATAGTAGACCACCACAGCCACCAGATCATTGATGGTGGTGATGAGCGGGCCGGAAGCCACGGCGGGGTCGATGTGGATCTTATGGAACAGCATGGGGATGACCGTGCCCACCAGGCTGGAGATCACCATAGCCACGACCAGAGATATGCCCACACAGCCCGAGAGCAGGAAGGCTTCACCCCAGGCGTAGGCCTTGAAGAAGTGGATGTAGCCGCCCAGGAAGCCCAGCGCCAGCACGGCCAGCAATGCACCGTTGGTCAGGCCCACCCGCATTTCCTTCCAGAGCAGCTGGAGTTTTTTGGCAGTGGTCAGGTTCTCGTCCACCAGCACACGGATGGTCACAGCCAGCGACTGGGTGCCCACATTGCCGGCCATATCCAGCACCATGGACTGGAAGCAGATGACGATGGGCAGCACCGCCACCACCGATTCAAACGCACCCACCACCGAGGACACCAGCATCCCGAGGAACAGCAGGGCAATCAGCCAGGGCAGGCGCTTTTTCACACTCTGGAACACACCCTCGTTCAGATCCTCCTCACTGGTCAAGCCGCCGAGTTTTGCGTAATCATCGCCCATCTCGTCGTCCACCAGCTCGACCACATCCGCCGAGGTGATGATGCCCAGCAGCTTCCCGCTGTCGTTCAGGACAGGGAGCGAGCGCTCGGCGTAGTCCACGATGCGGTCGATGCAGTCGCTGATCTTCTCGTGGTCGGTGACGTAGGGGTAGGAGCGTGCGATCAGCTTTTCCAGGCGCTCCTCCGCACGGGCCACGATGAGGTCTTTCAGGTCAATGGCACCATAAAAGTGCTCGTTCTCATCCACTACATACAGGGTGGAGATGTTATCGTTCTCGCCTGCCTGCTTCACCAGCTCACTCATGGCCTGCCGGATGGTCATATCCCTGCGGATGCAGATGTAGTTGGTGGTCATGCAGCTGCCGATCTCGTCCTCGTGATAGGAGAGCAGCAGCTTCACATCATCGGCGGCATCCTTGTCCAGCTGGTGGACGATCTTTGCCTTGTCGTCCTCTTCCAGGTCATCCAGAGCATCTACGGCATCGTCCGAATCCATGTGGGAGATGACCCGGGCGGCCCGCTCGGGGTCCAGCTCCTTCAGGTAAGGCTCTGCGTCGTCCAGATAGGAGAAGATCTCTGCCACCGTATCCACGCCCAGTACGGTGTACACCTTCTGGCGCTCCTCCGGTGTCAGGGCCGTCAGGGCATCGGCCAGGTCGTTTTCATGGTAATCGGACAGCTTTTCAGCCAGCTCTGCCTGCGGCAGACCGCTGTGGATGATGTCCAGAATCTCCTGCACATAATTTTTCTTCTGCATGGTTTGGTCCCTCCGTTTCCCGTTTTCGGGCATAAAAAATACACCGCATCGGTCTGGTTACAACTCCTGCGGTGTACAAAGGGCATGCAGTTCAGGATGCGGCTAACACGTTTGCACGGCCCGCATCGCAGGAGAAGCGTTGTTTGGGGTGATCCGTATGGTCACTGGACATGGAAACAAACTCCTCCTTGGTGTAAGATTTTTCTTTCAGCCCCGTTATCATACTACGCCGGGCCGGATTTTTCAAGCCCTTTTACAGTTTTTTTACCGAATTATTGCTATATTGCACAAAGAAGAGCTTACTTCTTATACTTTCCATACCATGCCACCGACACCCGCCAGGACACGGCATACAGGGCCAGTACCGCCAGCAGAAGCACTGCGGCCAGCCAGAGGGGCACAGGCAGCGGCCCACTTCCCGGGCCGTTCTGCTGCAGTTCATCCATCACGGCACCGCCGCCGCCCAGCAGGGCACCCAGTCCGGCAAAGGTCAGGACGTAGATCATGCGGGCTTTTTCAGCCCCAAAGCGGTACAGCAGCGGCAGGGAAATACCGTTGATCAGCAGGATGGCACACACACTGCCCGCCAGCAGGGACAGCGCATCCTTATCCGGGGTCGTTCCGGTGCGCAGAGAAATCACCGTTATGAACAGTCCTCCAATTACAACAGCCGCCGCAGCGCAGAACAGACCGATGAGGTATTTTTCCGCCACCAGCGTCTTTTTGCTCACCGGAAGTGTCCGGCCATACTCCACCCAACCGACGCTCTGGTCGTAGGTGAGCAGGTTCACCGGCAGGATGCCCAGAAAAACGGCCGCATAACTCACCGGGAACACATAGGCGTTCGATGTGCTGAACACCAAGATCACCAGCACAAATGCAACCGTCAGGTACATGGTTTTCATACTGGTTCTGACCTGATACCAATCCTTCAACAGCAAACCTTTCATCGCACATTCTCCCCTTTCACCATCAAAACGAACAGTTCTTCGATGCTCACCGGTGTCAGGGTGCTGCCCGCCGGGACAAGTTCCCTCTTCACCAGTGCCTCGGCCCCGTAGGCTGTCACCCGACGGCTGACGATGGCGTTTTTATCCAGCTCCTCCAATTGCCCGGCAGTGCCGTGCCAAAGGGCGTACTCCTCCCGCAGGGTGTCCTTATCTTCGCAGAGCAGAAGCCTGCCCTTGTGCAGAAAAGCAATGGTATCGCAGAGCTTTTCCAAATCGCTGACGATGTGGGACGAGATCAAAATTGCATGGTTCTCATCCCGCACAAAGTCCAGCAGCAGATCGATGAGCTCATCCCGCACCACCGGGTCCAGACCGCTGGTGGCTTCGTCCAACAGCAGCAGCTTGGGGTGATGAGAAAGTGCCACGGCAAGGCACTGCTTCATCTTCATGCCGGTGGAGTAGTCGCCGTACTTCTTGTTCTCCGGAAGGTCAAAGCGGCGGCACCAGTCGGCGTAGGCGGCGGCATCCCAATTGGGATAGATGCCCGCCATCACTTTCCCCACCTGCGGCGCGGTCAGGCAGGTGGGGATGCCCTCGCCGCCCAGCACCACGCCGATATCGGCTTTGGCAAGCGGGGTGATCCCCTCCTGCCCGAACAGCTTCACAGTGCCAGCGTCCCCGTCGATCATGTCCAGAATCAGCTTAATGGTGGTGCTCTTGCCCGCGCCGTTCTCACCGATCAGCCCGCAGACTGTGCCGCCGGGCAGTTCGAGATCAATGGGCCCCAGCGTAAAATCCGGGTAGTGCTTTTCAAGGTCGTGCAGTTCTAATGCGTTCATGGTTCATTCCTCCCACAGCAATTCCAACATTTCGGTCAGTTCCTGTTTGGTCAGCCCGCAGGGAGCCGCCAGCCGTACGGCTTCCGTCAGGTGTGCTTCGATTTTTTTCAGGTTCTCTTCCCGGAGCAGCTCGGTGTTTTTCGCTGCCACGAAAAAGCCCTTGGCGGGCACCGCATACAAAAAGCCCTCCTGTTCCAGCTCATCGTAGGCCCGCTTTGTAGTAATAACACTGATGCGCAGATCCCGCGCCAGCCCCCGGATGGACGGCATAGCTTCCTCCGGCTGCAGTTCCCCGTTCAAAATCTGGTTCTTGATCTGGGTGTAGAGCTGCTCGTAGATGGGTGCACCGCTCTTGTTATCGATGAAGAGATTCATGTCTGCCGCCTCCGTTGCATCTGTATATTTACAGTATATACAGTAGATACACAGTTGTCAATAGGCAGACACAAAAAAGCAGCTCTCCCATTTGGACGGGAAAGCTGCTTTTTTCATCTGATCAGGCTCTGACTGTGGGGCGGCTTAGTAGGCCACGCCCCAGTAGACCATCTTGCTGGCGGGCTTGCCGCAGCAGGGGCAGACATCGCTGATGTGCTCCTGCTCAAAGGGCATGCAGCGGCTGGACAGGCCAGCCTCTTCCTTCATCTTCATCTCGCAGGCCAGGTCGCCGCACCACATGGTCTTGATGTAGCCGGTGTTGGCCTTGGCCAGCTCCTTGACCTCCTCCATGGTGGTGGCTGCCCAGGTGCGCTTCTCGCGGTTGGCGAGGGCACGCTCGTACAGGTCCTTGCGCAGGGCCTCCAGCTGGGCCGGGATCGCGGTCTCCAGCTCGTCCAGGCTCACGAAGATCTTTTCACGAGTGTCGCGGCGAACCAGCACGCACTGGTTCTTTTCCAGATCCTTGGGGCCGATCTCCAGGCGCAGGGGCACGCCCTTCATCTCCCACTGGGAGAACTTCCAGCCGGGGGCGTTGTCGCTGTCGTCCAGCTTGACGCGGGCATACTTGCTGATCTTCTCAGCCAGCTCGGCGGCCTTCTCGGAAACGCCGGGCTTGTGGGCGGCGATGGGCACGACCACGACCTGGATGGGGGCCACTGCCGGGGGCAGGATCAGGCCGTCGTCATCGCCGTGGGTCATAATGATGGCACCCACCAGACGGGTGGAAACACCCCAGCTGGTCTGGAACGGGTGATGCAGCTGGTTGTCGCGGCCGGTAAAGGTCACGTCGTAAGCCTTGCTGAACTTATCGCCGAAGTAATGGCTGGTGCCGCTCTGCAGGGCCTTGCCGTCCTTCATCATGGCTTCGATGGTATAGGTAGCCTCGGCACCGGCAAACTTCTCCTTATCGGTCTTGCGGCCCTTGACAACAGGGATGGCCAGATCCTGCTCACAGACATCCGCGTAGCAGTTCAGCTGCTGCTGGGTCTCGGCCTCGGCCTCGGCGGCAGTCTCGTGGATGGTGTGGCCTTCCTGCCACCAGAACTCACGGCTGCGCAGGAAGGGACGTGTGGTCTTTTCCCAGCGCACCACGCTGCACCACTGGTTGTACTTCATGGGCAGCTCACGGTAGCTGTGCAGCACGCGGGACCAGTGGTCACAGAACATGGTCTCGCTGGTGGGACGCACCGCCAGGCGCTCTTCCAGCTTATCAGAGCCGCCCATCGTGACCCACGCCACCTCCGGCGCGAAGCCATTGACCAGCTCGCCTTCCTTCTGCAGCAGGCTCTCGGGGATCAGCACGGGCATGGCCACGTTCTCGTGGCCGGTTGCCTTGAACCGGGCATCCATGTCCTTCTGGATCAGTTCCCAGATGGCCTGACCATAGGGGCGCAGGATGATGAAGCCCTTGACACTGGAGTACTCCACCAGCTCTGCCTTGACGCAGATGTCGGTGTACCACTGTGCAAAGTTTTCTTCCTGGCTGGTGATCGCCTGCACAAGCTTCTTGTTGTCTTTTGCCATTTTGTTATATCCTCCTAAGCCGTGCGCCAAACGCCTGTGTTCCAGCCGTTCCGCACGAGCTCATATTAAAAGCCCCGCTGCAGTGCCGCCGTGTGCAGCGCTGCGGATGCGGGGCCTTTTTGCAAAACCGTTATCAGCCCTTGTGGCTGTCCACAAATTCCACCACGTCGCCCACGGTGCGCAGATTCTCGATGGCATCGTCCGGCACTTCAATGCCGAACTCATCCTCCAGCGTCATCACCATGTCCACGATATCCAGGCTGTCGGCCTCGAAATCACTCATAATGTCGCTCTCCATCGTGATCTTAGCAGGGTCAATATCCAGCTGCTCTGCCAGCAGTGCACGGATCTTTTCAAAAGTATCCATCGTCGCGGTCTCCTTTTGTCAATGATTCTTTCTTCTCTGCCTGCACGCCCTCTCCGGCGCGCAAAAGCACTCTCTCTTTTTATATCCCATGGGCCGTATCTTGTCAAGCCCTGTTTTGCATTCCGGCCCTTTACGGGCAGAAAAAACCGATGAAAATTGCACAAAGCCCTCTTTTTTGCTTGACAGAAGCCCGTTTGATTCTTATGATTATATGTGACGAACCAAACCTCTCAGCCGTGCTGCATCAGCATGGCCGCAGAGGTCCCGCCTGTAAAGGAGAATGCTCCATGAAATTGTCATTTACCAAGATGCAGGGCTGTGCCAATGATTACATCTATCTGGACTGCCGTGCATCCGGTGTGCCCGCAGACATTGCCGCACTTGCACAGCGGCTCTCTGCCCGGCATTTTTCCGTGGGTGCGGACGGCATCATCTGCATCTGCGCCCCTGTGACCCCCGGGGCCGATGGCCGGATGCGCATTTTCAACGCGGACGGCAGCGAGGCCCAGATGTGTGGCAACGGCGTGCGCTGTGTGGCCGAGTGGCTCTACACCCACGGGGTGGAAAAGCCTGTCCTGACCATCGACACCAACAGCGGTGTCAAGCGCATTACCCGGCAGGGCGCACAGCTGTGGCAGGTGGAGATGGGCGCTTACAGCACCCTGCCGGCCGACCTGCCTGCCATCCACATGGGCGAAGGCCCGCTGGTGGATCAGCCGCTCACCGTAGAGGGAAAAGTGTGGAAGGTGACCTGCATCAGCGTGGGCAACCCCCACTGCGTGACCGTAGTGGAGGATGTGGACAGCCTGAAGCTGGAAGCCATCGGCCCGGCGTTCGAGCATCACGCCAACTTCCCGGAGCGCATCAACACCGAGTTCGTGCAGGTGGTGGATGCTGCCCACCTGAAGATGCGGGTGTGGGAACGCGGCAGCGGCGAGACCTGGGCCTGCGGCACCGGCACCTGCGCCACCGTGGCGGCCTTGACTGAGCTGGGCATCTGCCCCGCCGGGCAGGATATCCATGTGCAGCTGCGCGGCGGTGAGCTGGTCATCCGGGTACTGCCGGGCAGGCAGCTGCTGATGACCGGCAGCGCTGTCACGGTGTACGAGGGAGTTGCGGAAGTTTAACATCCTCGCCCTCTCCGTCATTGCTTTGCAATGCCACCTCTCCCAAAGGGAGAGGCAATTGCGGCTCAACGGTCAGCTTCTGCTGGCGTAGACGCTGCATCGGCTCTCCCTTTGGGAGAGCTGGACGCGAAGCGGCCTGAGAGGGCGGGCAATCTTATAAAGTGAGGGAACAACTTATGAAAATGAATCACCATTACGGCGAGCTGAAGGCAAGCTACCTGTTCGTGGACATTGCCCACAAGGTGGCCGCCTATCAGGAAGCACACCCCGAAAAGGAGATCATCCGCCTGGGCATCGGCGATGTGACCCAGCCTCTGGCAAAGTGCGTGGTCACCGCCATGCAGGATGCCGCCGCTGAGATGGGCACCAAGGAGGGCTTCCACGGCTACGGCCCCGAGCAGGGCTATCCGTTCCTGAAGCAGGCCATTCAGGGCTACTACGCAGGCCGCGGCACCCAGCTGGCTGAGGACGAGATCTTTATCTCCGACGGTGCCAAGAGCGACCTGGCCAACGTGCTGGGCCTGTTTGATGTGGACAACACCGTTCTGGTCCCGGACCCCGTTTACCCCACCTATGTGGACGACAACGTGACCGACGGCCGCAAGATCATTTACGGCCGCACCAGCCAGGAGAACGGCTTCCTGGGGATGCCCGATGACAGCGTGAAGGCTGACATCATCTACATCTGCAGCCCCAACAACCCCACCGGTGCCGCCTACACCCGCGAGCAGCTCAAGGCCTGGGTGGACTACGCCAAAAAGAACAACGCCGTTATCCTGTACGATGCCGCCTACGAGTGCTTCATCACCGATCCCGCTCTGGCACGCAGCATCTTTGAGGTGGAGGGTGCCCGCGAGTGCGCCATTGAGATCTGCTCCTTCTCCAAGATCGCAGGCTTCACCGGCACCCGCTGCGGCTACACCATCGTGCCCCACGAGCTGGAGCGCGAGGGCATGAACCTGAACAAGCTGTGGCTGCGCCGCCAGACCACCAAGTTCAACGGCGTGCCCTACGTCGTTCAGCGCGCTGCTGCCGCCGTGTTCACCGAGAGCGGCATGGCTGAGATCCAGGCCAACCTCGATTACTACCGCCAGAACGCCAAGGTCATTGCCGACGCGCTGGACGAGTGCGGCGTGTGGTACTGCGGCGGCAAGAACAGCCCCTACATCTGGCTGCGCTGCCCCGGCGGCATGAAGAGCTGGGAATTCTTCGATTGGCTGCTGGAGAACTGCGGCGTGGTCGGCACCCCGGGTGTCGGTTTTGGTGAGTGCGGCGAGGGCTACTTCCGCCTGACCGCCTTCGGCGATGCCGAAAAGACCAAGATCGCCGCCCAGCGCATCAAGGCCGCCATCCAGGCCCTGTAATCTTACACAAGCAAAAAGGCGATGCAGTTTTGAACAGCTGCATCGCCTTTTTCTTTTATTTCCGGCCCGTCAGCCGGTTGAGCAGCATCACTGCCAGAACAATGATGCCGATGACAAGGATGATGCCGACCATCCCGATCAGCATCATCGGCAGCGTGGTCATCCACGAAGTAAGATGAAGCATGCGATCACCTCCGTTAAACCATCAGGGTCAGGATCAGGCCGCCTGCAATGACGGACGCGATCTGTCCCGAAACGTTGACGCTGATGGAATACATCAGCAGGAAATTCTGGTTGTCCTCTTCCAGGCCCATCTTGTTGACCACACGGCCGCTCATGGGGAAGGCCGAGATACCGGCCGCGCCGATCATGGGGTTCAGCTTTTTGCCCTCCGGCCGGAAAAGGTTCAGCAGCTTTGCAAACAGCACGCCGCCTGCCGTATCAAAGACAAAGGCCACCAGACCCAGTGCAAGGATGAGCAGGGTGTCGGGCCGCACGAACTTGTCGGCGGTCATCTGCCCGGCAACGGTCAGGCCCAGCACGATGGTGATGAGGTTTGCCAGCACATTCTGGGCGGTCTCGCTCAGCACATTCAGCACCCCGCACTCCCGCAGCAGGTTGCCGAACATCAAAAAGCCCACCAGCGCCACACTGGCCGGAGCCACCATGCCTGCAATGATCGTGACCACGATGGGGAACAGGATCTTGGTCAGCTGGGAAACACTGCCCTTTTCATAGGACATCCGGATGCGGCGCTCCTTCTGCGTGGTCAGCAGCCGGATCACGGGCGGCTGCACGATGGGCACCAGCGCCATGTAGCTGTAGGCTGCCACCATGATGGCACCGAGGTACTGGGAGTTGAGCGTGTTGGCCACGAAAATGGCGGTAGGGCCGTCTGCCGCACCGATGACAGCGATGGAGGCAGCATCCTTCAGGTCAAAGAAGAAGCCCGCCAGAAACAGGGTAAAGAAGATGCCGAACTGGGCCGCCGCACCAAAGAGCATCAGCCACGGCTTTTCCAGCAGCGGGCCAAAATCGATCATGGCACCGATGCCGATGAAGAGCAGCAGTGGGAACAGCTCGTTGGACATGCCTGCTTCAAACAATGCAGAGATGGGGCCGACCGTATCCCCCTGCGTGATGGCACCCGAGAGAGGCAGGTTGACCAGAATGGCACCAAAGCCCATGGGCAGCAGCAGGCTCGGCTCCATCTTTTTGGCGATGGCAAGGTAGATGAGCAGCGCACCGATGCCCCACATCACCACCATCTGCCAGGTCAGATTCCCAAAATTGGAAAAGAGACTGGCGAATGTGTTCAGAAGATCCATATTTATTTTTCCTCCTTGTGTTCCTGTGCCGGGCAAGAAAAAAGAGACCCCTGCCACAGCACTCTGTCTGTGACAAAAGTCTCAAGCCAACACATGACATCGGGCATTTCTGCCGTGATGACGCTGCCATGCAGCACCCCGCAGGCCCTGCGGAATGCCCTTTACTCCCTTTTATCGATTTTAATTAAATCAGAATGCAGTCCCCTCTGTCAAGGGGTTCCTGCATTTCTTTGCCAAACTTTGCTTCAGCGCTCAAACGTTGTGCTGAGGGTGGTCTCCCAGGTCTGGCCGGGGGCAAGGCAGGCGGCAGCGGCGCGCTGGCTCCACTCCTGGGGATCGGTCTGGGCACCGGGCAGGGAGTGCCACGGCTCAATGCAGACAAAGCGCACAGGCTTTGCCGGAGCCGACCAGATGAGGGTATAGGGGTAACCCTCCACATTGCAGACGATCCCCTTGCCGGTGTCCTTCTCGTAGATGCCCAGCGTGCGGCTGCGCAGACCGGCCATGCAGAAGCTGTCGTTCTCAAACAGATCGTCTGTCAGGGGGATGCTCTGCTCGTTCTTCCACCGGTAACCGCACTTGCCCGTCAGCAAGCCGTCGGGGTAAGCGTCCAGGATCATCGGGCTTTCCGGCCGGTCGAAGCGGAACTCGTAATCGGTGGTGGTGTGCTTGTCATCAAAGGGGATGCGGAACGCCGGGTGGTAGCCGATGCCAAACCGCAGCTCCTCGGCGGCATCGGCGGGGTTGGTGACGGTCAGGGTGTGGTGCACCGTCCTGCCCTCCAGCCGGAAGGTGCTGGTCAGAACAAAATCAAAGGGGAAGCGCTCTGCCTTGCTCTTTTCATCCGAGCGCAGCTCCAGCCGGATGGTGTCACCCTCGGCGCAGAGCAGGGTGTGCTCCACGTCTCGGGCAAAGCCGTGCTGACCACCGGTGTAAGTCTTGCCCTTGTGGGTAAAGGCCCCGCCGGTCAGCTTGCCCGTCCAGGGGAAAAGGATGGGAGCGTGGCGCTTCCAGACAGCCGGGTCGGCCTGCCAGAGCATCTCCTGCCCGGCGGCATTTTTCAGGCTGACTGCTTCGGCACCATGGGTATCCACGGTCAGGGTCAGGAATTCGTTGTGAATGGTTGCCTGCATGATTCATCTCTCCTTTTTATCTGTTGACGATGTGCTCGCCGTTTCCTTCCAGCCAGGTGCGCAGGTTCCGGGTGGTAATGTCCATCAGGTTCTGCAAAGCCTCCCGGGTAGTCCACGCAATGTGCGGTGTGAGGATCGCGTGGGGTTCTGCCCGCAGGGGGCTTTCCTGAGGCAGAGGCTCGGTGACAAAGGCATCGGCCCCGTAAAAGCCCAGCTGACCGCTGTGGAGGGCCGCTGCCACGGCCTCCTCATCCACCAGCGCGCCCCGGGCCGTGTTGAGCAGAATGGCCCCGGGCTTCATCTTCGCCAGCGCCTCCGCGTTGACAAGGCCCCGGGTCTGGGGCGTGGCCGGGCAGTGCAGGCTGAGAATATCGCACCGCCTCAGCAGGGTATCATAATCCACGAACTCCACACCGTCGGCGGCGTATTCTGGCCGGACGGTGCGGGTGCAGACCAGTACCTCCATTCCAAAGGCTCTGGCAATGCGGGCCGACTGCCGCCCGATGCTGCCATAGCCGTAAACGCCATAGGTCTTGCCGTAGAGTTCCATCTGGGGCAGCAGGCCGATGCTCTCCGGGATATCCAACTGCCAGCATCCCTGCTTGACGGCACGGTTGTAGCGCTCCGCGCACTGGCAGATGGCCAGCAGCAGGCTGAAGGTCATCTGGGCCACGCTGTAGGTAGAATAGCCCGGCACATTGGCCACTGCAACGCCGTGGCGGCGGCAGGCTTCCAGATCCAGGTTGTCGGTGCCCGTGGCGATGATGCCTACCCATTTCAGGTTCGGGCACTGCTGTAAGATCTTCTCATCTATGCGGCACTTGTTCAGCAGAACGATGTCCGCATCTCCAATGCGGGGGGCGATCTCCTCGTAGGTCGTGCGGACATAGCTGGTGGTATCCGGCACCAGCGCCTTTACCCCCGACCAGTCGAGGTCGCCTTCCTCCATGACATAGCTTTCCAGAATGACAGCTTTCATCTCAGTCCTCCAACAATACGTCCTCGCTCAGCACCTGACCGATGGGCTTGGCAATGCACAGGTCTGCCTGCGCATCGGCCCCGGTGGGCTGCATGTTGATGACCACCAGATGGCGGCCCCGGAAGTACCGGATGAGCCCCGCCGCCGGGTAGACCACCAGACTGGTGCCGCCGATGATGAGAGTATCCGCCTTGCGGATGGCAGACACGGCCCCGGAGAGCACTTCCTCGTCCAGCCCTTCCTCATACAGAACGACATCCGGCTTGACGATGCCGCCACACTTGGGGCAGCGGGGCACGCCGGTACTGTTGGCAATGAAGTCCACATCGTAGAACGCGCCGCACTTCACGCAGTAGTTGCGCAGGGTGCTGCCGTGGAGCTCGTAAACGGTCTTGGAGCCAGCCGCCTGATGCAGGCCGTCGATGTTCTGGGTGACGATGGCTTTCAGCTTGCCCTCCCGCTCCAGCTTTGCCAGCCGCAGGTGGGCAGCGTTGGGCTTTGCCCCCTTCACAATGAGCTTATCCCGGTAGAACCGGTAGAACTCCTCGGGGTTCTCCTCCCAGAAGGTGTGGCTCAGGATGGTCTCGGGCGGGTAATCGTACTTCTGGTGGTACAGGCCGTCCACGCTGCGGAAATCGGGGATGCCGCTTTCGGTGGAGACCCCCGCGCCGCCAAAAAAGACGATGCGGTCGCTCTCGGCAATGATTTTTTCCAGTGCAGGAACCATAAAAGAAACGCTTCCTTTCCGGCAGATCGTTGTGTTTTGGATAGCTCCAGTATAACACAAATCCAGCGGAAGGGAAGCGTTTCTTTTTTTGATGGGATCGTCCCCTTGCTCAGCGCCCGTTTTCGGCAAACAGGGTCCCCAGTGCATCCAGCAGATCATGCGGGAGCATCCCGGTTTCCCCGTGCAGGGCAGCGGCACGGTCGGCAGCGGCACCGTGGAGATAAACGGCACAGGCAGCGGCCTCAAAGGCAGGCAGACCGCAGGCCAGCAGGGCGCTGGTCATGCCCGCCAGCACATCCCCGCTGCCGCCCCGGGAAAGCCCCGGGTTGCCGGTGGGATTGACCGCACAGCGGCCATCCGGCCCTGCAATGACGGTATGTGCCCCCTTCAGCACCACCACAGCATTCCATGCTTTCGCATAGCGCAGCGCCGTGCCTTCCCGGTCCGCATTGATCTCTGCCGCAGAGCGCCCGGTCAGCCGGGCCATCTCGCCGGGGTGGGGCGTTAAAATCAGTTCTCCTTGAGGGTGAGGCATTTTTTCCGTTTGGAGCAGGTCAGCGGCGGCGTTCAGGCCGTCCGCATCCAGCACTGCACTGCCGGAAAAGCCGGGCAGGAGCGTTTTTACCAGCGTTCGGGTCTCGGCGGCACGGGCCGCGCTCTGGGCCGTATAACCCAGCCCGGGGCCCGCCAGCAGGACAGAGGCCTTCTGCCGCCGGATGCGGTCGATATTCTGGGGCGAGATGCCGCCCTCTGCCCCCGCTTCGCAGGGGCAGAGACAGCACTCGGGCAGGCGGGCAGCCACCGCCGCCAGCACCGGCTCCACACTTGCCAGCGTAACGATACCGGCCCCTGTGCGCAGGGCACCTTCCACGGCCAGCGCCGCCGCGCCCCGGTAGGACGCACTGCCCGCCACCGCCAGCACGGAGCCAAAGATCCCCTTATGCGCATCCCGGGGACGGGGCTGAATCTTCTGCCAAACAAAATCAGAAGTTGTTTCGAACATAGGCGGCTCCTTTCAGGTAAGATTTCGCCCTCTCAGTCAAAGCCTTACGGCTTTGCCAGCTCCCCCAAAGGGGGAGCCTATTGCGGGTCTTGGATAAAGGCAGCATTGCCTCTCCCTTTGGGAGAGGTGGCAGCGCGTAAGCGCTGACGGAGAGGGCGAGGATGTTACCCTTCCCCCTGCAAATACCTCCGGATCTCCTTCTCCGCCTCCTGCACCTCTTCATGGAACATGCGGGCAGAGACACGGAGGGCACCATGGCCCAGGATGATGACCTGTTCCATGCCATCGGAGGTGGCCACGCGGACGCGGCGGCCCTTGCCGATCTCATGGGTGACACGCTCGATGAACATGTCGGCGGTCTCGGCTTCCCGGGTGTAGACCACATGGATATTGTGGTACTGCTCTATGCTGCCGGGGCTGCCCGGCACACGGTAGGCATCAAACACAAGGATGAGCACGCACTTCTTAAAGCCCTGATAGTTGCAGAGGATGTCCATCAGCCTGTGGCGGGCCGCTTCCAGGCTCTCTTTGGAGAGTGCGTTCAGCTCGTCCCATGCAAAGATGATGTTGTAGCCGTCCACCAGCAGGTATTCGGGCTGGATCTCCCACTGCTCGGCGTTGAAATCGGGGCGTTCCCGCTTCTGGGTGGGGCGGAACGCCGCCAGCGGGTCCCGCTTGATGGGCCCATAGGTCTGTTCAAAGATCTTCAGCAGCTCAGCATCCTCTTCCAGGGTAGCGCGGTAGGCGGCCATCCGGCGGGGGCGGGCCTGCACCGTTTCCTCGGTCTTTGCAGTCTTGCCCCAGCCGCTGTCTACATGCATGTGGCTGCGCACCTGCTCCCAGGGCACCACAAATCCGGCCCCGTGGGCGCAGAACACCGAATCCGCCGGGTTGTCGAGGTCGTGTTCCGGCTCATAGCCCGCGGCCTCGATGACCTCTGCTGCATTGTGGCAGGGACGGTAGCCGTCCAGCGTCAGGGTCAGGTGTCCCCTGCCCCGGGTGTAGCCCACCACCTCCATGGGGTAGCTGCGCATGGTGGAGGCCGGTGCCGTGCCGGTAAGCAGGGTGGTATCCCCGTCGGCTCCGGTCTCGGGCGGGTCAAAGCTGCCGCCCATGTTCTGGATATCGTTCATGGCGCGGCCCACATTGTCAGAGGGCAGCTCCAGCCGGAAGGCATACCACGGCTCCAGCAGCTGGGTCTTGTGGATCTGGTCTGCCATCATCAGGCCCTGCCGGACGGCGCGGTAGGTCGCCTGCCGGAAGTCGCCGCCCTCGGTGTGCTTGAGGTGAGCGCGGCCCGCAATGAGGGTGATCTTCACATCGGTCAGGGGTGCCCCGATGAGTACACCCAGATGCTGCTTTTCCTCAAGATGCGTCAGCACCAGCCGCTGCCAGTTCTTGTCCAGCACCTCTTCCCGGCAGTCGGTGGCAAACTGCATTCCGCTGCCCCGGGGCAGCGGCTCCAGCTTGAGGTGGACTTCCGCATAGTGGCGCAGGGGCTCGTAGTGGCCCACACCCTCCATGGCTTCGGTGATGGTCTCCTTATACAGGATGCCGCCGGGGCCGAAGCTGACCTCCAACCCGTACCGCTCGGCCAGCAGGCTTTTCAGCACCTCCAGCTGGATCTCGCCCATCAGCTGGACATGGATCTCGCCCAGGGTCTCGTTCCAGACCACATGGAGCTGGGGCTCCTCCTCTTCCAACCGATGGAGCTTTCCCAGCGCGGCGTGCACATCCGCGCCCTCGGGCAGCAGCACCTGATAGCTCAGCACCGGCTCCAGCACCGGCAGGTCGCTGTCCCGTTCCGCCCCCAGACCCTCGCCCGGGCGGGCTTTGGTCAGGCCGGTAACGGCGCACACCTGGCCGGGGCCGATGCACTCTGCCAGCGTAAACTTTGCGCCGGAGTAGAGCCGCAGCTGGTTGGCCTTTTCGGCCCATGGCTCCCCGTCGACCTCTCCGGCAAGCTGGGCTTTCACCCTGAGCACACCGCCGGTCACCCGCAGCCAGGTCAGGCGGTTCCCCTGCTCATCCTGGCTCACCTTGAACACCTTGGCCCCGAAGGCTTCCAGCGCGGGAGCCGGGCGGGTATAGCGGTCCAGGCCCTCCACCAGCGCATCCACACCCTGCAGCTTCAGGGCTGAGCCAAACCAGCAGGGAAACACATGCCGCCGGGCAATGGCGGGGATGAGGTCGGTATCGGTCAGGTTTCCCCGGTCCAGCATTGCCTCCATCAGCCGCTCATCGCAGAGAGCCAGCGCCTCGTCCCGGTCAGCCTGCTCTGCCCCAAAATCCACAAAGCCATCCCCCAGCCGACGGTTCAGCTGGGTCAGAAGCGCTTCCCTGCCCGGGCCGGGCAGGTCCATCTTGTTCACGAACACAAAGGTGGGGATGCGGTACCGCCGCAGCAGCCGCCAGAGCGTCTCGGTATGGCTCTGCACGCCATCGGTGCCGCTGATGACCAGCACCGCATAATCCAGCACCTGCAGTGTCCGCTCGGTCTCCGTGGAAAAATCCACATGGCCCGGGGTGTCCAGCAGGGTAAAATCGGTATTGCCCGCCGTGAAGAGGGCCTGCTTGGAGAAAATGGTAATACCGCGCGCCTTTTCCAGCGCGTCGGTGTCCAGAAAGGCATCCTTATGGTCCACGCGACCCAGCTTGCGGATGGTGCCGGTGCCGTAGAGCAGGGCCTCGGAAAGGGTGGTCTTGCCGCTGTCCACATGGGCCAGAATGCCGATGACCAGCTGTTTGTGCTCTTGTTCCATGCCGCGGCCCCCTTACAGCACGCTGGCGATCAGCGCAGCAGCGACCAGCGGCAGGCCCAGCACCAGATTGGAGAGCAGGCTGCAATAGGTGCGCTCCTCGGGTTCCAGCTCCTCAAAGGAGACGATCTTCTCATCCGCATAGTCGATGATGGAGCGGGTGGAGTGGATCTTTTTCTGCCGCTTGCCCATCCCCTTGAATTCCTCCAGCAGATGGTGGATGGTTACGCCATCCAGCCGCAGGTAGTCCACCCAGGCCCAGATGAGCAGCACCACGCCGCACAGAAAGCCCGGGGCCTCCCAGATGGTAAACGTGCCATCGCTGACATAGCGCTGCCACAGCAGCATCAGCACGGCCACAATGGAGGTGCGGGTCACGGTCTTATATAAAATGGGGTGGAACATGTAGCGTTTGTACATCGAGGTCAGTTTCTTCATGGTGCGCTCCTTATTGATACAGATACACTTTATTGTATCATGTTTTCGTGAAAAAAGATAGCTGTTTTGTGCGCGCCGTGTGAACGATTCACCCCTTTTATCTGTTCTTCTCGGATATACAGTTCTTTCCATTTTATAGTAATTTTTTCCACACTCTTTTTCCATGAAAGTGTTTGTCACCGTTTTGTTTCCAATTCAGTGCTGCGGCGGATTGACTTCTTTCCAGTAAAGTGCTAAAATATACAGCGGTGCGACTTTTGTCTTTCCTGCGCACTTTTTGGAAAGGCAGACAGCCTCACTGCGTTTAGGAAAAGGAAAAACGCGCGGCTCTGTCCGCGCAAGATCTGGGAGGATCATCCAATGAGCTTCAATTTTGATCGCCGCACCTTCCTGAAGGGTGCAGGTGCTGTGGGTGCCGCCAGCCTGCTGGCAGCCTGCGGCGAAAAGTCCAACAACACCGGCAATGGTGCTGCCGCCAGCGGCGCTGCTGCCCCCAACTCCACCGGCGCTACCCCCCTGAAGGAGTTCATCTCCTTTGAGAGCGGCAACCGTGAGCTGGAAAGCTGGAACATGCTGTACACCCAGAAGGCTGAGGATGCCAATGTGGTCACCAACCTGTGGGACGGCTTGCTGAGCTTTGACTGCTACGGCAAGGTGGTGCCCGCCATCGCTTCCAGCTGGGAGCACAATGAGGATGCCACGGTCTGGACCTTCCACCTGCGGGACGATGTGGACTGGGTGGATTGCAACGGTGAGGTGAAAGCTCACCTGACCAGCAAGGACTTCCTGGTTGGTTTTGAATGGGTGATGAACGCCATCAAGAACGAGGCCAACAACACCTCCATGCCCAACGATACCATTGTGGGCGCTTACGAGTACTACGAGCTGACCAAGGAAGCCGGTGACGCTGCCGCTGACATGACCTACGAGGACATGCTGGCTGCCGGTGTGGGCATTGAGGCTCCGGATGATTACACTCTGGTGTTTACCTGCCCCAGCGCCTGCCCCTATTTTGATACCGTTGCCGCCTACAACAGCTTCTACCCCGTGGCTCCTGCTCTGATCGAGGAGCTGGGTGTCGATGGCTTCCGGAGCTGCGACAACACCACCATGTGGTACAACGGACCCTATGTGGTGGAGGAGTACATCCAGGGCAACACCAAGAGCTACATCCCCAACCCCAACTACTACGATGCTGCCAATGTCAGCCGCTTTGAGCGCTTCACCGTCACCATGATCAGCGACGGTTCCATCAGCTTGCAGCTGTATCAGAACCGCGAGCTGGACGAGGTGGACCTGGGCGAGAGCAACATCACCACCATTCAGTCCGATCCTTCCAACGAGTACAATCAGCAGCTGTGCGAGAAGCGTGCCAAGAAGTTCAGCTACTGCTTCATCTTCAACTACGACAAGAAGAACACCGATGGCACCCCCGATGAGAACTGGAACAAGGCCATTGCCAACAAGGCCTTCCGTCAGTGCTTCTCCAAGGGCATGGTGCTGAACAAGTTCTTCGCCCGTTACAACCCCATCAATCCCCTGAAGTGTGAGAACGATTTCTTCACCATGAAGGGCCTGTGCTACACCTCTGACGGCACCGACTACACCAACCTGGTGGCCAAGGAGATGGGTCTGGACGGCGAAGCTTACGATGGCAAGACCATGAAGCGCCTGCGCGCCAACAACGGCGACATCACCGAGCTGAAGAAGCAGGCCATGGAAGAGCTGAGCGCCATTGGTGTCACCTTCCCTGTTCACTGCTCCTACTACATTCTGGCCGGCTCCACCACCGCTCTGGACAGCGCAACCGTCCTGAAGCAGTGCTTCACCGACAGCTTCGGCGATGATTTCATCGTGCTGGATATCAACACCTTCGTGTCCTCCACCATGAAGGAAGTCGTGGCGCCCAAGCTGCAGAGCTTCACCCACATGGGCTGGGGCGCTGACTTCGGCGATCCCATCAACTTCCTGACCCAGATCATCGTTCACGACGACAATGCTTACTACAGCTGCAACATGACCAACATCGCAGGCATTGTGAACAATGGCCCCGCCAGCTACCAGACCGAGCTGGTTGCCGCCTACGAGAAGTTCACCGATCTGGTGAACGAGGGCCGTGCCATCGTTGACGACACTGATGCGCGCTACGCTGCATTTGCCAAGGCCGAAGCTTACTTCCTGGACGAGAACCTGATCTTCCCCACCGTCTACGATATCACCTGGTGCCTGACTCACGTCAACGAGTACAGCAAGATCAACGCTATGTATGGTCCCTGCAACTACAAGGCTGTGAACTGGGAGACCAGCGAGGAGGCTTACACCACCGAACAGTACGATGCGTTTGCCGCCGCATTCGACGCAGCCACTCAGGCCTGATCGCGTGAACCAGTAGCCAATCGCAAAAAGCAGAACCGGACGTTTTTGAAGCGTCCGGTTCTTTTTTGCTCCCTGACAGCACAAAACCCCGCCGCGCGGGAAAACTCCCAGCGCGGCGGGGTCATTGTGTTAAAATACAGGAAAGCGGTTCAGCTTACAGCTGGCTTTCATACTCCTTGCGGTAGCCCTCCAGCTCACGCTGGTTGCCATACACGAAGTGGCCGTTTGCAATCTCTTCCCAGACCGGCTTGTCCACGCTGTAATCGTGGATCGAGGGGTCATAGACCAGCAGCTTCTTGTGCTTTTCAAGGCTGGGGTCAGGGATGGGAACCGCGCTCAGCAGGGCTTTGGTGTAGGGATGCAGCGGATGGAGGAACAGCTCCTCCGCCTCAGCCAGCTCCACGATGCGGCCCTTACTGATAACAGCGATACGGTCCGAGATGAACCGAACCACCGACAGGTCATGTGCAATGAACAGGTAGGTCAGGCCGCGGCTCTTCTTCATCTCGTTCAGCAGGTTCAGCACCTGTGCACGGATGGAGACATCCAGTGCAGAGATGGGCTCATCGGCCACGATGAACTCCGGCTCCATGACCAGTGCACGGGCAATGCCGATACGCTGGCGCTGACCGCCCGAGAACTCGTGGGGGAAGCGGGAGGCAAACTCCGGCAGCAGGCCGACCTCATGCAGGGCGTTCATCACCTTTTCGTGCAGGTCTTCCTGATCTTTGTAGAGATGATGGTTCAGCAGGCCCTCAGCAATGATATACTCCACCTTGGCACGCTCGTTCAGCGAAGCCATGGGGTCCTGGAAGATCATCTGGATCTTGCGGATGACCTCTTTGTCCAGTTCCTTGGAGATCTTGCCGTTGATCTTCTGGCCCTTGAAGAAGATGTCGCCGCCGGAGGTCGGGTTGATGCGGCAGATGGCACGGCCAATGGTGGTCTTGCCGGAGCCGGACTCGCCGACCAGCGAGAAGGTCTCGCCCTTATAGATGTCAAAGTTGACATGATCGACAGCAACAAATTTCTTCTTACCGGAGCCAAAGGTGATCTGAAGGTCTTTCAGCTCAATCAGCTTTTCGCGTTCAGCCATTTAAGTTGGCGCCTCCCATCTTTCCCATTTTCTCACGCAGGTTCTGGATGGAGTGCGGCCGCTCGATCTTAGGAGCGCGCGGGTCCAGATACCAGGTCTTTGCGGCGTGGGTCTCGGACACCTGGAAGAACGGAGGCTCTTGCACAAAGTCGATTGCCAGCGCATGCTTGTTGCGGGGCGCAAATGCGTCACCCTTGATCTCGTTGAACAGGTTCGGGGGAGTACCGTCCACGCTGGGCAGGGCCTCACCCTTGGTGCCCAGCTGCGGCAGAGCCTGCAGCAGAGCCCAGGTGTAGGGGTGCCATGCGTCGTAGAAGATTTCCTCCACGGTGCCGTATTCCACGATCTGGCCGGCGTACATCACGGCCACACGGTCTGCCACGTTTGCCACAACACCCAGGTCATGGGTGATGTAGATAACGGACATGCCCAGTTCCTTCTGCAGGTCGCGGATCAGCTGCAGGATCTGTGCCTGAATGGTCACGTCCAGTGCAGTGGTGGGCTCGTCGCAGATCAGGATCTGCGGGCGGCAGGCCGCTGCAATAGCAATGACGACACGCTGACGCATACCGCCGGAGAACTCGTGGGGGTACTGCTCGTACCGACGCTCGGGGTCGGGGATACCCACCTTGCCCAGCATCTCGATGGCAGCCTTTTTGGCTTCCTCGCCCTTCAGACCCTGGTGATGCTCAATGCTCTCCTGGATCTGCTTGCCGATCTTCTTCAGCGGGTTCAGGCTGGTCATGGGGTCCTGCATGACCATGGCGATCTTCTTGCCGCGGACACCCAGCCAATCCTTCTCGGTGAACTTGGTCATATCGCGGCCTTCATACATGATGGAGCCGCCGGTGATCTTACCGTTGGCATCCAGCATACCCACAAAGTTCTTGGTGAATACGGACTTGCCCGAGCCGGACTCGCCCACGATGGCAAGGGTCTCGCCTTCGTACAGGTCCAGCGAGCACTTGCGGATGGCGTTCAGCTTGCGGCCGCGCAGGCTAAAAGTGATCTCCACGTCTTTGGCAGAGATAATCGGTTGTCTATCCATTTACGTCTCTCTCTCCAATCTATCAAACGTGGTTGCGCGGATCAGCCGCATCCGACAAAGCGTTGCCCATGATATAGAAGGAAATGGAAATGATGGACACGATGGATGCAGGGAAAACCAGCAGGTACGGATAATCCAGGAAGAAGCCGCGCACCTTGCTCAGGATCAGGCCCAGAGAAGGCGTGTCGATGCCCAGGCCCAGGCCCAGGTAGGACAGCGTGGATTCCAGATTGATGGTGCCCGGGATGGAAAGCGCCATACGCAGGATGATAACGGAGACCAGATACGGCAGGATGTTCTTGGTCAGCACGCGCCACAGCGGGGTGCCCAGGCAGCGGGACGCGAGGTTATACTCGCGGTCACGGAACATGAACACCATGTTGCGGACACGGCGTGCCATAGAAAGCCAGTTGATGGCGATCATGGAGATGGCCATGATCCAAAAGCTCTGGCCCACCATCAGGGCGATCAGGGTCATATAGATGATATAGGGCACGTTGTCGATCAGGTTGTACAGCTCCGTGAAGAAGCGGTCCAGACTGCGCACATAGCCCCAGATCAGGCCGAAGATCACGCCCACGATGCTTTCGCCCACGGCGACCACCAGAGCCAGACGGATGGAAACCTGGGTGGCATACCACACCTGGCACCAGTAGTCACGGCCCAGGTTGTCGGTACCGAACCAGTACTCACTGTTGGGCTTGATGAAAGCCTTGCTGGAATCAGAGATCAGGGTGGTGTAGTGATACTTGCCGATGCCCAGCGCAATGAAGGAGAACACCGTCAGCGCCAGGAACAGGATCAGGCAGAAGACAGCGACCTTCTGCTTGAGGAAGTTCTGGATGACAGAACCCCAATAGGAATAGTTGGAGTAGCCGATGCGTTCCGCTTCTTCCGGGGAATAATCCACAAAGTAGAACAGTTCTTCGGGCTTCTTGCCCTCAAAATCCGATGCCTTAGCCATCAGCGAGCCTCCTCCTTTCCGGTCAGAGTAATACGGGGGTCAACCACCATCATCAGCACATCGCCCAGGAACACGCCCACGATGCCCAGCACAGCGTAGAGGATGACCAGGGTCTGCACAACGTTCAGGTCATAGCGCTGGATGGCATCCGTCAGCAGGGGGCCCATGCCGGGAACGGAGAAGAACCGTTCCATCAGCAGGGAGCCGCCAACCGTCAGCAGGATGGACTGGGGGATATACTGCACCATGGGAACCATGGCGTTGCGCAGAACATGCTTAAACATGATCTCGCGGGAGCTCAGGCCCTTGACACGGGCCAGCTTGATATAGTCGCGGGTCAGCTCATCCACCATGTAGCGGCGGGTCCACAGGGCATAGCCTGCAATAGATGCCAGCGAAAGGCAGGTGATGGGCAGCACGCTGGAAGCACTCACATTGCGGGTGGAGTACAGCGTGGGGAATCCCAGGTACTTGGAACCAAAGACCAGCACCAGAGAATACGACACCAGCGACGGGACCGCGTTGACGAACACGGTGTAGGCCGTGCCGATCCAGTCGAATACCTTGTCCTTGAATGCCGCCTGCAGGATGCCCATCAGCACACCGACCACCAGAGAGATGCCGGAGGCGATGAGGCCCAGACGCATGGAGACACCAAACTTTTTGCCAATGACCTTGACCACCGGGGCACCGTTCTGAATGCGGCGGGAAGTGCCGAAATCCAGATGCAGCAGGTTGTTATAGAACTTGACCAGCTGGGTGGGGATGGGATCGGTCAGGCCAGCTGCTTCCAGAGCGGCGGTCTTCTGCTGATCGGTAAACTTCATGAGCTGTTCCTCAGTGAAGTAGTAGTCCGTCGGCAGGCAGCGCATCATCAGGAAAACTGCTGTTGCGATCAGAAAGATTGTGACAAGCGACTGGAGCAGCCGCTTAACCGTGTATTTTAACATGTTATCGAACCCTTAACTTTTATTTCTACCCTTTCGGGCGGGGAAACGGGGAACTTAAGCCTTGGTAGCTGCGTCAAATGCAGCGGCGAACTCCTCGTACTGCTCGGTGGTGTAAGCCTCTTCGCTGGTCTCCCAGTTCACAGCCTTGTAGTTGCAGGGACCATACATAGCGTTGATCTTGCTGTACTCGTTGGCGTGGGTCAGAGTCCAGGAAACATCGAAGTTGCAGGGGCAGGCCAGAACGCTGTTCAGCATGCTGGCCTCAGCCTTTGCAAAGGCAGCGTAGCGGGCATCGGTATCATCAACGATGGCCTTTGCGGTGTTGACCAGATCGGTGAACTCCTCGTAGCAGGCCACCAGATCCTTCTGCCAGTCAGCGGGGCCGGCCTCCACGATCTTGGCGATGTTGGAGTAGTACCAGCTGTAGTAAGCGTTGTCGTCGTGCAGGATCTCCTGACCAACGAAGTTGACAGGATCGCCGTAGTCAGCGCCCCAGCCGTTGATGACGAAGCTCTGCAGCTGAGGATTACGGACTTCCTGAGTGATGGAGGAGACGTAGGTCTTGATGTCCAGCACGATGAAGTCATCGCCGAAGCTGTCGGTGAAGCACTGCTTCAGAACCGTTGCGGTATCCAGAGCGGTGGTGGAACCAGCGATGATGTGGTAAGCAGCGTGGACGGGGAAGGTGACGCCGATGGCGCTCAGCTCGTCCATGGCCTGCTTCTTCAGATCCGCGATGTCGCCGTTGTTGGCGCGCAGACGGATCATGGTCTTGCCGTCATAAGACTCCTTGTCGAAGCCCATCTCCTTGGCCACCAGAGTGGTGTACTCCTGGCCCTGGGTGTTATAGCAGACACCCGGCATGGTGTAGTAGTCGTTCTCGCACTTCAGGGGGTTGATCTTGTTGGTACGGGCATAGTAGTTGGTCAGATTCAGGCCCTTGTAGAAGCACTGACGGAAGGCGGTGTTGGCGATGGCCTTGTTCCAGTTGTCGTCGGGGGTGCCGTCCTCGTTGTTCTTCTGGTAGTTGAAGTGCATCTGGAAGCTGAACTTCTTGGGACGCTTCTCACACAGCTGAGCATTGTACTCGCTGTTGGGATCAGCCTGGATGGTGGTCAGGGTGCTCTCGCCCACATCCATCTCGTCCAGCTCACGGTTCTGGTACAGCTGGAAGGTGACGGTGCCGTCGCTGATCATGGTGACGGTGAAGCGGTCGAAGCGAGACACCTCGTCAGCTGCATAGTAGTTGGGGTTGGGGATGTAGCTCTTGGTGTTCTGGCTGATGAACTCCTCCACCACATAGGGACCATTGTACCACATGTTGGTGTAATCGCATGCACGGAAGCCCTCGATGCCCAGCTCGTTGATCAGATCCTCAGAGACGGGGTAGAAGCTGGTGTAGGCAGCAACGGTATCGAAGTAGGGGCAGGGATCCTTGCAGGTGAAGACCAGGGTGTAGTCATCCGGAGCCTCAACGCCCACGCCTGCATCCAGCATATCCTGGTAGGTCAGCTCGGCAGCAGCATCGCCCATATCGCTGGTCTTCTGATAGTAATCAGCAGCACCGGTCAGGGTCTCGTTGGGCATGGAGGTGTTGTTGGCCTGGTTCTTGGCTGCGTTCAGCACCCACTCCAGACCCACGAGGAAGTCCTTGCTGGTCAGGTGAGCCTTGACCTCGCCGTTCACATCCACCCAGTCCACATCGTCGCGGAGGTTGAAGGTCCAAACGGAAGAGTCCTCATTGTGGCTCCACTCCTTGGCCACGGAAGGCACAGCCTTGCCGTAGCAGTCAAAGCTCAGCAGACCTTCCCACAGGTTGGTGGTGACATTCATGTCGGAAGCCATCTGGCTGTACAGCATGTTCCAGCTCTCCAGCTCACGGTTGGTGCTCTCCCAGGAGATGAACTCCTTCAGCGGGGTAGCGCCGGTGGTGTTGGGAGCGCTGGTAGCACCAGAGGAAGCGGCGGTGGAGCTGCTGCCAGAGTTGCCGCCGCAGGCGGCCAGAATGCCGGCGGCACCAACGACACCGGAAGCCTTCAGAAAGCTGCGGCGGCTGATTGCATGAGACTCGTAGTTGTTGTTCATTGTGTTTTCCTCCCTATAATAATTCCGTGCTTCAGTGCATGGTGCAGGGCGGGATGTCCTGCTGTTTTCCCACTATTCTGCGGAGGTTTTTTGAATCCTGTATTGCCAGGGAATACAAAAGAGCGCAGAAACAGACCCCTCTGTCTGCACCTGTGCTCCTCCCGCAAAACCTTAACACGTCATATATTGTACCATTGAAATAAAAAGATGTCAATGGAACACACACAGCTTTTTCTTCAAAAAGCAAAGTCTGCCGCGCAAAAACGATGAAATATATTTGCTTTTACATGGTAAAGCGTGCAGGAAATTTAACAGACCATGCTGCGGACAAAACAACCGGAATTGTTCTTGTCAAAAAGACACCGTATTTTCTGCTTTATATTCTAAAAGAGCAGGCGCTCCACGCTTTGCGAAGAGCTCCTGCTTTTGGAAAACCGAATTATTAAAACAAGTCACCGGGCCAGTGCGTTCTGGATCTTTGCAAAATCCTCCAGCGTCAGGGCCTCAGGACGGATGCGGGCATCGAAACCGGCGGCTTCAATGGCAGCGGTCACGGCATCCTTGGGCATCCCCAGGCCGCTGGCAATGGCATTGGCGGCAGTCTTGCGCCGCTGGCCAAAGGCCGCGCGGACAAGGGCAAAGTAGCCCTCCTCGTCCTCCACCTGCACGGCGGGGGTGGGGCGGATCTCCATCCGCACCACAGCGCTGGTCACCTTGGGGGCCGGGTAAAAGCTGCCCGGGGCGGCGGTGAACATCATCTTAGAGGTCGCGTAATAGCTCACCGCGCAGCTGATGGCGCTGGAGGCCCGGGTGCCCGGAGCGGCAGCCAGACGATCGGCAGCTTCCTTCTGCACCATCACGGTCAGGCTCTCAATGGGCAGGCGGTCACCCAGCAGCTTCATCACAATAGGGCTTGTGATATAGTAGGGCAGGTTGGCGCAGACAGCCACCGGCATCCCGGGGAACTCCTGCGCGATCAGGGCTTTCAGGTCCACCTTGAGCACATCCTGCAATACCAGCTTGAAGTTGTCCACACCGGCCATGGTCTCGGCCAGCAGGGGCGGCAGGCGCTCATCCACTTCGATGGAGACCACCTTTGCCGCCCGCTTTGCCAGCTCCCGGGTCAGCACGCCGATGCCGGGGCCGATCTCAAGCACACCGTAGCGCTTGTCCACGCCGCTGGCATCCACGATCTTGGGGGGCAGGCCGGGGTTGACGATGAAGTTCTGGCCAAAGCCCTTGGAGAGGGCAAAATCATATTTTTCGCACAGGGCGCGCACATAAGACAGGTCGGTCAGTTCGGGCATGGCTCTATCCTTTCTTTTCCAAAATAACCCTCTCAGTCTCGCTTCGCTCGCCAGCTCCCCCAAAGGGGGAGCTTTTGACAAAACCGCAAACTTTGCATGAATTGCCAAGACCTCGCCCTTCGGGAGAGGTGGCAGCGCGTCAGCGCTGACGGAGAGGGTTGTTCTCTTATTCTTGACTACTGGATGCAGTGCTCTCCCCTGCTGCTTCACTTTCGGCGGGCGCGGTCTCTGCCGGAGTGCTCTCGGCAGATGCAGCCTCAGCGTCCCCCTCTGCTACGCTCTCGGCGGCGGCACTGTCGGCAGCTTCACTGGAAGCCGCTTCGTTGACACCGCTCACGGTGGTGGTGCCGCTCATCTGCTGGGCAGTGCTCACGGCACGCTGGATCTGGGGATCGTTCTCCACAGTGTAATCATAGTATGCGGTCTGTTCGTCCGCAGTCAGGGGCCGCTCCACATCCACGGTCAGGCCGGTGCCGTCAAAGCAGCTGCCGTCGCCGCAGACCAGCTTTGCCACGGTAACCACCACGGCACTGCCATCGGACAGGCGCTGGGGACTGCTCTGGATGGTGCCCTTGCCCTGCGTGGTGGTGCCCACCAGACGGGCACCATTCAGGGTGCGCAGGCTGCTGGCAAAGAGTTCCGCAGCGCTGGCAGTGCTTCCGTTGACCAGGCAGACAACGGGCAGGTCGATCCGGGACTCGCTGGTGCTGGTGCCCAGCAGGGTCTGGGTGCCGTTCTTGTCCTCAGCAAAGGCCAGCGTGCCCTCCGGGGCGATCAGGTCGATGCACTGGATGGCATCGTCCAGCAGGCCGCCGCCGTTGTCGCGCAGGTCAAACACCAGGCTGCCTGCGCCGCTGGCGCTCAGGCTGCGGATGGCGTAATCCAGCTCGCTGGGGGTGGTGGAATCAAACTGGCGGATCCGGATGTAGCCCACATTGCCCTGCACCATCTGGTAATCCACGGTGGTGGAGCTGTAGCCGGAGTGGGTCAGGTCAGCGGTATGCTCGGCGGCCTCGCTGTCCAGCCAGGTCACATTGACGGTGGTGCCGCTCTCGCCGCGCAGGCGGGTCTGGATGGCATCCACGCTGCTCATGCTCTTGACATCGGTGCCGTCCACGGCGGTGATGTAGTTGCCGACCTGGATGCCTGCCTCCTTGGCGGGGGATTCATCGTAGACCTTGATGACCTTGGCATAGCCGGACTGATCCACAGCCAGCTCCACGCCGATGCCGATCAGGGTGCCGTTCTGGGTATTCATCAGCTCCGTATAGGCGGTAGCGCTGAAATAGCGGGCGTATTTGTCGCCGGTGCCCAGCAGGTAGCCAGCCGTCAGGCGGTCGTAGAGGGTGGTCTCATCGATGGGATAGTAATCGTTGCTGCGGACATAGCGGTCCACCTCAGCGATCTTGTTGTACATGCTTTCCTTTTCCTTCACGCTGGAAACGGTGCTGTCAAACAGGCGCATCGCCACCAGCATGGTGATAGAAAAGGTAACGGTCATGGCCAGGATGACGATGCTGACCGCCATGCCGACCGATATCTTACGGTTCATCTTCTTCCCTCCTCTGTCAGACCAGCAGCATCATAACCACGCTGCCCAGCATGGAAAGTGCAAAGATCCCTGCCAGGATCAGACAGCCCACGCGCAGGATGCGCTTGCGTTTTTCTTCCTTCATAAGCCCTGACGGCCTCCTTTGATACAATGCAGATTATTTCATGGGGATATAACCACGGGGGTTGACGGCATTGGCCTTGGAGCCGCCCTTCCAGACCTCCAGATGGAGGTGGTTGCCGGTAGAGTTGCCCGTGCTGCCCACATAACCGATGATCTCACCCTGCTGGACATACTTGCCTGCCGAGGTGGCGACCGACCGCATGTGGCCGTACAGGGTGCTGTACTGGTTGCCATCGGACATTTTGCCGTGGTAGATGATGACATAGTTGCCGTAGCCGCCGCTGGACCAGCCCGCCACCTGCACATAGCCGCTGGCGGCTGCATAGATGGGCGTGCCGCCCGGGGCGGCAAAGTCGGTACCGGCGTGGAGCTTGTTGACCCCCGTAACGGGGTTCTTGCGCCAGCCGTACTCACTGGAAATGCGGCTATAACTCTTGAGCGGGCAGATGAAGCCGGTAAAGCTCAGGGTGGGCTTGGAGGCAGCGGCCGCAGCGATCATCTTCTGGATCTGCTTCTTGACCGCCTCATAGTTCATCTCGTCCGATTCAATGGCGGCCTGCGCATCCTTCTGGGCCTGCTGCGCCTCGGCAGCGCTCATCTGGGCGGCGGCCACGCTGGAGTTGAGCTCGTTCTGTTTGGCACGCATCTGGCTGTTCTGGGCATCCAGATCTGCCTTTTTGCTTTGCAGCTCGCTGCGCTGGGATTCCAGCGTCAGCTTATCGCTTTCCAGCGCTTCCTTGGCGTTCTTCATGTTGTCCAGGATCTCGGTGTCCTTGATGGAGATGTCCTGCATGACCTCGTTGAAAGTCAGCAGCTCATACAGGTCGTTCACCGCAGACAGCATGGCAACGCTGCCGCCGTCCCGCAGCTCCTGCATGGCGGCCATGTGCTGCTTGAAATCCCCCCACTGGTCGGCGATCTCCGCTTCTTTTTCGGTGATCTGCTGTTCCTTGGCGGCGATCTCCTGTTCCTTCAGGCCGATGCTGTTCTGCACCTCGGCGATCTGGCCCTTCAGCACGCTGATCTGGCTCTGGACCACCGTGACCTTTTCCTTCAGCTCCGATTCCAGCGCCTTGGCGGCCTGCTCCTTCTTTTTTGCATTGGACAGTTCCTTTTTGTGCTGTACAATGGACTGGGAGAGCTTATCCAGCTTGTTCTGCAGGCTGGACATGCTGGTAGCCGCCGTGGCCGGGTAGACCGAAACGCTCAGCAGCAGGCAGGCCGCTGCCAGAAACAGGCTGGCGGCGGCCTGCCTGCTGCTG
>NZ_JAFREI010000011.1:0-100394 GCF_017377595.1 Faecalibacterium sp. Marseille-Q0746
TTGCCCGTGCCGATCTGGAACGCCGCCTGCTGATGATCGACGATGACATGGACATGAACGCCCTGCCCAAGACCAACTATATCAAGACCATCGTCACCGCCGAAGCCAAGCTGGACTTGGAGCGCAAGGGTGTCCAGAGCTACCAGCGGAACATCTACGCCCGGTTCCTCTGCTTCGGCAACGGTGCGCTGACCTCGCTGTACGACCATTCGGACGGTTTCTTTCGCCGCCAGCTTATCCTGACCACTAAGGACAAGCCTGCCGACCGCACGGATGACCCCTTCCTTGTGGAGAAGATGTGTGCCGAGTTGGAAGGCATCCTGCTCTGGTGTCTGGAAGGGCTGCACCGGCTGGTGCAGAACGATTTCCGCTTCACGGTCAGCGAACGCGCCGCCACCAACATGGACACCATCAAGCGCAGCAGCAACAATGTCATCGACTTCATGGAATCCGAGGGCTACTTCCGTTTCAAGGCGGACTACTCCATCAGTTCCAAGGAGTTCTACGACATTTATAAGCAGTGGTGTGAGGACAACGCCTGTCACAGCGTATCGGCGATCCGTTTCAGCGCAGAGCTACGACAGAACGACCGCCGCTATAACCTTGAAGCCACCAACAACATCTACCTGCCCGGTGGCCGCAGGGGGCGGGGTTTTGTAGGCATCGAGCCGCTTGTCCACCCCTGTCCGTAAAAAGTGCATTTTTTTCACGGAAGAAGTTCGTACAACCTGTACGGTCTGTACTTGTACGCACCCGTACGGCAAATCGAAGCAAATTAAAACGTGTTATCGTTTGTATTTTGGATTTTTGTACGTCGTACAGACCGTACAGGTTATTTGAAGTTCGTACAGATTTTTTGTACACCCCAAGAAGGAGCGTGGTCTATGAAAGCCCAATACGGCATTTTAAGATTCAAAAAGTACAAGGGGCCTGCCATCAGCCCCATCGAAGCCCACAACGAGCGCACCAAGGAGCAGTACGCCAGCAACCCGGACATCGACACGAGCCGGAGCCGCTACAACCTTCATCTGGTGCAGCCGCAGGGCAGGTACCGGGAAGAAGCCGACCGCATGATAGCCGCCGCCCACTGCCGTGTCCGCAAGGACAGTGTGCGGGTGGTGGAGGCGCTTGTCACCGCCAGCCCGGAGTTTTTCAAGGATAAGACCAACCGGGAGATCAAGGCGTATTTCGAGTATGCCTTGGAGTTTCTGAAAAGCAAGCAGAACACCCAAACTTTTATCTCGGCTGTTGTCCACATGGACGAGAAAACGCCCCACCTGCACCTCTGTTTTGTGCCCCTGACTGCTGACGGGCGGCTGAGCGCCAAGGAGATCATTGGCAACCGCAAGAATCTTGTGAGGTGGCAGGACGAGTTCTGGCAGCACATGGTCAAGCAGTACCCGGAGCTGGAACGGGGCGAAAGTGCCAGCCAGACCGGGCGGGAGCACATCCCGCCCCGCATCTTCAAGGAGATGACCCAACTGACCAAGCAGAAGGAGCAGTTGGATGCCCTGTTGGTGGGCATCACCCCCTTCAACGGTAAGAGCCGTGCGGCAGAGATCAGCAAAGTGCTGGACAGCTATATCCCCAACGTAGCACGGATGAAGGACCAGCTGCGAAAGTACAATGTCGCCTTCACCAAGACCGCCGCCGAAAACGAAAAGCTGAAAGAGAAGAACAAGACGCTCTCTGCCTCGCTGGATAAAGCGAAGGAAGGGAGCGTCTTGAAGCGTCTGGAGGATGCCAAGCTGCGGCAGGACTATGAAGCCGCCCTGAAAACGCTGGACAGCATCCCGCCAGAGGTCATTCGATTTTATGAGAACCGCACGCAGGAGCCTGTGGTGCGTCATGAAGTATAAGGAGAAAAGCATATGGATATGAATTTTGAGAAGAACGCATCTGTGAAATTTGAAGATTATACGAAAAAGTTCTTGCAGTCGGACTCTGTTCCGGCTACAATGGAGGTGGTCACTCGAACCAATGCCGTCAAGTCTCCGACCAACAGCCCTGAGACCACAAAGCTGGTGTATACGGTGAAGGAGGTCGCACAGATGCTGGCCATCAGCCAGCGTGCCGCCTACAATCTGTGCAACAGCACCACCGAATTCCGTGTCCTGCGGGCAGGCGGAAGCATCCGCATCCCGAAAGACAGCTTCGATGCGTGGCTCTACCGGGCAGCTTGATAAGGAGGCAAATCTATGGCATATATCACGAAACGCGGCAGCTCTTACAGTGTCCGCTACACCTATCAGGATGAGCACGGCAAGAGCTGCGACAAATGGGAGAGCTTTCCCACCAAAGAGGAGGCGGTAAAACGCCAGAAACAGATCGAGCATGAGCTGGCGACCGGCAATTTCCTGATCCCGTCCACGGTGACGGTGGCGGAGTTCCTGATGGACTGGCTGCCCAAGCAGTGCAGCAAGCACAAGTGGGCACCGAAAACCTACCAGTCCAATCTGGCCCTTATCCAGAACCTCATCATCCCCTATATCGGGGAGATGCAGATGCAGAAACTGCGGCCTTACCACATCGAAGCCCTGTACGACACCCTGAGCAAGACCCCCTGCGGACAGTATGTGGGTGGCAAGCGGCGAGACCTCTCGCCCAAGCAGCAGAAGCGCACCCTCTCCGGCACCACCCTCCATGAGGTCCACCAACTGCTGCACAATTCCTTTCTGCTGGCGGTGGAGTGGGGCATTCTCATTAAAAGCCCCGTCCCGGTGGAAGCACCCAAAAAGACCACCCAAGAGCGCAGCATCTGGGAGGTGGAGGAGATGCGGGCAGCACTGGACAGCATGGAGGACCCCATCCTGCATCTGGCGGTGCACCTGACGCTGGTGGGTGCGCTGCGGGAAGGGGAGGTGGCAGGTCTGACCCCGGAGGACATCGACTTTGATGCTGCCAACGGCATGGGCACCTTCACCGTCAACCGTTCCATGCAGCGGGTGCAGAAGGACACGCTGGCACAGGTGGACAAGGGCTGCATCCTCCGCATCTTCCCGGACAAGCTGGAGGGCAGCAAGACCTCCCTCATCCTGAAGGACACCAAGACCGAGGCCTCCTGCCGCACCATCTTTATGACCGCCGCCCTGCGGGAGGAGCTGAAGCAGTGGCTGGAACGGCTGAAAAGGGAAGAAGCTCTCGACCCGGAGCGATACCGCAACAGCGGGATGCTGCTGCGGCTCCCCAACGGTCTGGCGGTGGAGCCGGTGCTCATCCGCAAAAAGTTCCTGAAATGGCAGGATGCGCACCCGGAGTTTCCCCGCATCGTCTTTCATGGTCTGCGGCATTCCAGTGCCACCTATCAGTTGATGATCTCCGGCGGTGACATCAAGGCGGTGCAGGGGACCACAGGTCACGCCAGTGCGGATATGCTGGTGAACACCTACGCCCATATCCAGCAGTCCTCCCGTGTAGAGCT
Source organism: Faecalibacterium sp. Marseille-Q0746 (assembly GCF_017377595.1). Classification (NCBI taxonomy): domain Bacteria; kingdom Bacillati; phylum Bacillota; class Clostridia; order Eubacteriales; family Oscillospiraceae; genus Faecalibacterium; species Faecalibacterium sp. Marseille-Q0746. The sequence goes on from NZ_JAFREI010000011.1 coordinate 3,422, forward strand.
GGGCAAGAAGTTTGAAAGTGGCTTCTATGCCAAGCCCGACACCCCCAGCCCGCAGGCTGTACCTGCCGCAGGCGAACCCACCATCTCCATGACGGCTCTTTTGGAATTGCTCAAGGATGCCGACCCGGAAATGAAGGCAAAGCTGCGCCTGGCACTGCTTACCTGATGCAAAAAAGGGCACTGATTGCAATGCAATACAGCGCCCTACATCATCGGACATGGAAAACACCGACCGTGCAAAAACCGTGCAGAAACCGTGCAACCATGGCTTACAAAACAAAAAAGCCATGAAATCTTTCGATTTCACGGCATTTTCTGGTGCGATGGAAGGGACTCGAACCCCCGGCCTACTGATTCGTAGTCAGTCACTCTATCCAGCTGAGCTACCAACGCATACGTTCCGGTCGGAACAAGATGTATTTTATCACGCAGGGCGGGGTTTGTCAACAGTTTTTTGCAGATTTTTTGATTTTATTTTCGTTTTTTATTTTTCCACACAGAAAAGTACGTCTTTTCGTTTTTTCAGTATTCTTCGTAATTCTTCGCGCAAACCTCAGGCTTCCTCTGTCAGGCGCTCGGCGATGCGGACACCGGTCGGCGTTGCAGCAAGGCCGCCCTGGCCGGTCTCCCGCAGATCAGGGGAGAGCAGACTGCCCACGCGGCCCATGGCATCAATGACTTCATCGCAGGGGATGGCGTAATCCACCCCCGCAAGCGCCATATTGGCGCAGGAAACGGCGTTCACGGCACCAACAACATTGCGCTTGATGCAGGGTACCTCCACCAGACCGGCCACAGGGTCGCAGACCAGGCCCAGCAGGTTGCCCAGTGCCATAGCGGCAGCGGCGGCGCACTGCTCCGGCGTGCCGCCCTTCAGGTGGCAGAGGGCGGCGGCGGCCATGGCGCTGGCGGCTCCCACTTCAGCCTGACAGCCACCCTCGGCACCGGCCAGAGTGGCCCGGGCGGCGATGACCTGCCCGAAGCCTGCGGCCACATAGAGGGCTTCGCAGATGGCTTCTTCATCGGCCTCACCTGCACGGGCAAGGGGAAGCAGCACTGCCGGAAGCACACCGCAGCTGCCCGCTGTGGGGGCAGCAACGATCCGTTTCATGCAGGCGTTGCACTCAGCGGTCTTGAGGGCTTCGGCAGTCACCTCAGCAAGGTAATCCCCGCCATAGCTCCTGCCCGCCTGATGGGCCTGTTCCACCTTGGCGGCATCGCCGCCGGACAGGCCGCTGCGGCTGCGCTGGGCAGGGTCATAATCCAGGCTGGTGGCCTCCATTACATGCCACAGGTGATGCATGGCATGGCGGCTGGCCTCTTCGGTCAGGCGGCTCTCGGCCAGATCACTGCGCAGGATGGCCTCGGCAAGGGAGAGGTTCTGGCTGCGGGCAGCGGCCAGCATTTCTTCACAGGATAAAAAGGACATGGTCATTCCTCCGCGTCTTCTTCGGGCTCGTCGATGTTTAGGCAGGTCACCTTCAGGATGCCGGGCAGGGTCGCCAGCTTCCGTTCCAGCGGGTGGGGGATGTGGGAATCGCACTCCAATACCATAACGGCATAGCCACCGGTCCCTGCGCGGAACACCTGCATCGATGCAACGTTGATCCTGCGCACGGCAAGGCAGGTGGTCACCTCGGCGATGCAGCCGGGGGTGTCCTCATTGTGAATGATCAGGGTGTTGCTGTCGCCGCCGAAATCGGCGGGCACGCCGTCGATTTCGGTCACGCGGATGCGCCCGCCGCCCACCGAAGCGGCTTTCATGGAAAGTACCCGCCCCTCCCGGCCCGTCAGGGTGAGAACAGCGGTATTGGGGTGCGCAGAGCGCAATTCCACAGGATGGATCCGGAATGCCATGCCCTGCTCTGCGGCCAGGGCAAAGCTGTCGGGCAGGCGGGGATCATCTGGCCGCAGGCCAAGCAGGCCGGCGACCAGGGCTTTATCCGTGCCATGTCCCTTTCCGGTGGTGGCAAAGCTGCCGTACAGGCCGATATCCGCCTGCGCCGGGATCTCGCCCAGAAGTTTCTGGGCCGTGTAGCCGATCCGGGCGGCACCCGCTGTATGGCTGGAAGAGGGGCCGATCATAACCGGCCCGAGAACGTCAAACAAGCGCATCCGATGCACATCCTTTCGTGCTCCGCCGGGCAAAAATCGCCCGCTTCGCACTTTTTCTCTCTTTTATTATACCGCTTTTGCCCCACTTGTGCTATAATAACTTTACTAATGTTTGAAATCGCTCCTTTGGGGGCAACACGGAGGTTGGATTCCTATGAAACTGGTAAGCGTGGAAACTCCCGAAAAGAGTGTCTGCAAGATGACCTTCAGCGCAACGGCTGAGGAGCTGGAGACCGCATCCAATGCGGTGTATGAGCGCACCCGCGCCAGCTACACCATCAAGGGCTTTGCCAAGGGCGAGGCCGACCGTGCTCAGATCGAGGCCGACCGCGGCGAGCACACATTCTGGTATGATGCCATCAACGACCTGATGGATCGCGACGTTCCTGCCCTGTACGAGGCCGCCATGGCCGAGCACGGCTTCAAGGCGGTGGATGAGCCCAGCTACGACCTGGTCAGCGTCAAAAAGGACGAGGGATTTGTAGCCACCGCCACCACCCCGCTGCAGCCGGAGCTGAACCTGACCCAGACCACCGGCTTCCATGTGGAGTGCGTGACCCCCGCCGTCACCGACAAAGAGATCGATGCCGTGCTGGAGCGCCGCCGCAATGCTGCCGCCGAGCTGGTGCCCCACAAGGGCCCGGCCGTCAAGGGCAACATCGTTCACATCGATTACGAGGGCCTGCTGGACGGCAAGCCCTTCCAGGGCGGTTCCGCACAGAACCAGACCCTGCAGCTGGGCAGCGGCCGGATGATCCCCGGCTTTGAGGATGGCATTCTGGGCCACAAGGGCGGCGAGGAATTCGAGATCAACGTCACCTTCCCGGCACGCTATCACGTCAAGGACCTGGCCGGAAAGCCCGTTGCCTTTAAGATCAAGCTGATCGATGTCTGCGTCCGCCAGCTGCCCGCCCTGAACAGCGATTTTGCCAAGAAGGTGGGCAAGGTGGACACCATGGAAGCGTTCCGGGAGCAGGTGCGCAAGCAGCTGCACGACGGCAAGCACGCCAGCGCCCTGAACCGCGCCAAGGATCAGGTGCTGACCCAGCTGGCCTCTGCCGCTGAGGGCGAGCTCCCCAGCGTTCTGGTGGAGAGCACCTACCAGCAGGAGATGCAGAACATCCAGCAGCAGCTCCAGATGCAGCGCATGAGCCTGGACCGCTACCTGAGCCAGATCCACCAGACCCGCGAGAACTTCACGGCCAACGTTCACGCCGCCGCCGAGAAGAACACCCGCGCCCGGATGGCTCTGCTGCAGGTCGCCCAGAACGAGGGTCTGGTGCCCACCGATGAGGAGATCACCAGGAACCTGCAGGAGCGCGCCGACCGCACCAAGAAAACGCTGGAAGAGGTCAAGGCCAACGCCAACATCCCCGCCATGCAGCGCAGCGAGGCCATCCGCCGCGCCGCCGACTGGGTGATCGAGCACTCCACCATCGAAGAAAAGTAATTTCCCAAAGTACAACAAAAAGAGCCTGTCTCCAAGGAATTTCGGGAGACAGGCCCTTTTCTTTTGCAGTTTATTTTGTCAGAAGATTGAAGCCCATGACCACGATGCCCAGCACGACCAGAACGATGCCGGTTGCACGGTTCAGGGTCTTGGCATCGGCCTTATTGGCAAAGACAGCGGCGATGCGGGCCCACAGCAGGGTGAACAGGACGCAGAGGATAAACACGGTCCAGTCCGGTGCGCCGCCGATGGCAAAGTGGGAGACCGCACCGGTCAGGGCGGTGAAGGTCATAATGAACACGCTGGTGCCCACGGCAGTCTTGAGCTCGTAGCCCAGCACACTGGTCAGGATGAGCAGCATCATCATGCCGCCGCCGGCACCAATAAAGCCGCAGATCATTCCGATGACCACGCCGCAGACGACAGACTGAAGGGCACGCTTCTCAGCAGAGACCCCCTGCATGGCTTCTTTGGTGGTCATAACGGGCTTGACGATGAATTTAATGCCCAGCAGGAACGTCATAAACACCGAGAAGCTGCCCATGGTGGTGGAAGGCACCAGGCTTGCCACCCAGCTGCCCACCACGGTGAACAGCAGCACACTGGCCATCATGATCAGGCCGTTTTTGATATCCAGGTTCTTGTTTTTGTGGTAGGTGTAGGCAGATACTGCACTGGCCAGCACATCCGAGGAAAGGGCAATGCCGACTGCCATATAGGGGTCCATTCCCAGGAAGGTGATGAGCATCGGGCTGATGACCGCGGCAGCGCTCATGCCCGCAAAGCCGGTGCCCAGGCCCGCGCCCATTCCGGCAAAAAAGGTAACGACGATGGTAAACAGCAGGTTCATCTTATTCTTCTCCTTCCAGGATCGCATCCAGATTTTCGTTCATCGTATCGATGACTTCAAAAAATATCTCGAGTTTTTCTTCCTCCAGCCCTGCCATCAGGCGGCGGATGAAATCATCCTGCATCCTGCGGCCCTGTTCGATGATGGCCTGCGCCTTTTCGGTGCAGGCAAGCTCCGTTTTGCGGCGGTCACCCAACACCGGACGGCGCTCCAGAAAGCCCTCCTGCACCAGCTTGTCCACATTCACCGAGACAAGGTTCGCCTTGATGTGGCGTACCTCCACGATATCGCGGGCGGTCGTGTAGTTGGGGTTGTTGGCAAGGAACATCAGGATATCAAACGCTGTCTGCGGCAGGTGCAGCTTCTGGCACAGCGGCTTGCAGACGGCGCTGTACGCAAGGCCCGTCTTGTTGGCAAATTCCACACTGGGGTTCAGCTCACGCATTGCGCGCCCTTCTTTCTCTCTTTTTGTATTGTTCATTTTTGAAGTATTCTAGCACAGGAAACCTCAGTTGTCAAGGGCAGGCGGCGTAAAATTACCTGATCCATATATTTTTTCATTGCAAAAAGCCCGCACCATGAAGATTTTCACGGTACGGGCTTTTGATATGCTTCAGGGCAGGGTCACAGCACCGCCACGGCGAGGAACCGCACAATGAGCGCGGCAAGCCATGCCACAACGCACTGGTTCACGACCATAACGGTGGCCCAGCGGCCGCCCATCTCTCGCTTGACCGATGCCACTGCGGCGATGCAGGGGGTGTAGAGCAGGCAGAACACCAGCAGGGGAGCCGCTGCCGCCGGGCTGAGCGCCGCGCCCAGTGCGGCAGAGGAGCCATACAGGATGGTAAGGGTGGATACGACGCTCTCCTTTGCCATAAAGCCGGTGATCAGCGCCGTGGACACCCGCCAGTCGCCAAAGCCCAGCGGTGCGAACAACGGCGCGATGCCGCTGGCGATCCAGGCCAGAATGCTCTCCTGCGGGTCTGCGGTCAGGCTGAGCTGGAAATCAAAGTTCTGCAGGAACCAGATGATGATGGTTGCCAGGAAGATGACCGTAAAGGCACGCTCGAGGAAATCCCGGGCCTTTTCCCAGAGCAGCTGGGCCACATTTTTCAGGCCGGGCAGGCGGTAGTTGGGCAGCTCCATGACAAAGGGCACGGCCTCGCCTTTGAACAGCGTCCCCTTGAGCAGAAAGGCCATACCAATGCCCACAAGGATGCCCAGGAAATACAGGCCCACCATGACCAGTGCGGCGTACTCCGGGAAGAAGGTCACCGCAAACAGGCTGTAGATTGGGAGCTTGGCCGAGCAGCTCATAAAGGGCGTGAGCAGGATGGTCATTTTCCGGTCCCGCTCCGAGGGCAGCGTGCGGCTTGCCATCACGCCGGGAACCGTGCAGCCAAAGCCGATGAGCATGGGCACGATGCTGCGGCCCGAAAGACCGATGCGCCGCAGCAGCTTGTCCATCACAAAGGCCACACGGGCCATATAGCCGGTATCCTCCAGCAGGGAAAGGAAGAAGAACAGGGTCACGATGATGGGCAGGAAGCTCAGCACACTGCCCACACCGGTAAAGATGCCGTCGATCACCAGCGAATGCACTGCATCGTTGACGTTCCACGCCGTCAGGGCATTGTCCACAAGGATCGTCAGGTTCTCAATGCCCAGTTCCAGCAGGCCTTGCAGCCCCGCGCCGATCACGCCGAAGGTCAGATAAAACACCAGCGCCATAATGCCCACGAACGCCGGGATCGCCGTATATTTTCCGGTGAGGAAGCGGTCGATCCTTGCGCTGCGCAGCTGCTCCTTGCTCTGGTGGGGCTTTACCACGGTCTGATTCACCAGCTGATGGATAAAGTGGAACCGCATATCTGCAATGGCGGCGGCGCGGTCCAGACCGCGTTCCTGCTCCATCTGCAGGATGATATGCTCGATCATCTCTTTTTCGTTCTGATCCAGCTTCAGGGCCTCCTCAATGCGGGGGTCGCCCTCCACCAGCTTTGTGGCGGCAAAGCGCACCGGGATCCCCGCCGCCCGGGCGTGGTCCTCGATGAGGTGGATGATGCCGTGGATGCAGCGGTGAACCGCACCGCCGTGGTCATCCTCGCCGCAGAAGTCCATCCGGCCCGGACGCTCCTGATACTTTGCCACATGGATGGCGTGATCCACCAGCTCATCCACGCCCTCGTTCTTGGCGGCGGAAATGGGGACCACCGGGATGCCCAGCATCGCTTCCATCTCGTTGATGTTGATGGTGCCGCCGTTGCCGCGCACCTCATCCATCATATTCAGTGCCAGCACCATGGGGGTGTCCAGCTCCATCAGCTGCATCGTTAAGTACAGGTTGCGCTCGATGTTGGTGGCATCCACGATGTTGATGATGCCCGTGGGCTTTTCGCCGATGATGAACTGGCGGGTCACGATCTCCTCGCTGGAATAGGGCGACATGGAGTAGATGCCGGGCAGGTCGGTGACTTCGGTATCGGGGTGCTCCCGGATGGCACCGCTCTTGCGGTCCACCGTCACGCCCGGAAAGTTGCCCACATGCTGGTTGGAGCCGGTGAGCTGGTTGAACAGGGTCGTTTTGCCGCAGTTCTGATTTCCGGCCAGCGCAAAGGTCAGCACCGTTCCATCCGGCAGCGGGTGTTCGCCCTTTTTGGTGTGGTAGCGGCCGCCCTCGCCCAGGCCCGGGTGCTCCACCATCCGGCCTACCTTCCGTGCCGGGGCTGCTGCGGGTGCTTCCGCCGGGGTGATCTCGATCCGTGCCGCATCGTCCAGCCGCAGGGTCAGCTCATAGCCGTGGATCTGCAGCTCCATGGGGTCTCCCATGGGAGCAAATTTCACCAGCGTGACCTTCTCGCCGGGAATCAGCCCCATATCCAGAAAATGCTGGCGGAGTTCTCCCGTTCCGCCCACTGTATCGATCACGGCACTTTCGCCGATCTTCAGTTCCTTTAATGTCATGGCAGATGCCTTTCCTTCGACAAAATGTTAGTGTATGTGAACAGTCTTAATATAAGCTAACTCAAAGGCATTGTCAAGGCAGGAAGCGGCAAAAATTCTCGCCTGTCCCCGCTGTTTTTTGTAGAACTCTTTCTCCTGTTCCGGCAGGTTTCCGGGCAAAAGAAAACGCACCCCTGAATTTTCACGTTCAAAGGTGCGTTTTGAGAACAGTTCTGTTTACTTCACGGTGTGGTAGCCGTCGGGGTTGTTCTTCTGCCAGTTCCAGCTGTCGGCACACATCTCCTCGATGCCGTACTCAGCCACCCAGCCCAGCTCATTCTTGGCCTTGGTGGGATCGGCATAGCACTCGGCGATATCGCCGGGACGGCGGGGATCGATCACATAGGGGAGCTTCTTGCCGCAGGCCTTCTCAAAGGCATGGATGACATCCAGCACACTGTAGCCGTGGCCGGTGCCCAGATTGCAGATGAACAGGCCGCAGTTGGTCTGCAGCTTCTTGATGGCGCAGACATGGCCCCGGGCCAGGTCAACCACATGGATGTAATCGCGCACGCCGGTGCCGTCGGGGGTGGGGTAGTCGTTGCCAAAGACGTGCACCTTTTCCAGCTTGCCCACGGCCACCTTGGCGATGTAGGGCATCAGGTTGTTGGGGATGCCGTTGGGGTCCTCGCCGATCAGGCCGGACTTGTGGGCACCGATGGGGTTGAAATAACGGAGCAGGGCCACGTTCAGGGTGGGGTCAGCCTTGCAGACATCGGTCAGGATGCGCTCGGTAAAGGCCTTGGTGGTGCCGTAGGGGTTGGTGGTGGCACCCACGGGGAAGTCCTCGGTGATGGGCACGCTGGCGGGGTCGCCGTAGACGGTGGCGGAGGAGCTGAACACGAAGTTGCGGCAGTTGTGGCGGCGCATCACGTCCAGAATGACCAGCGTGCAGTTGAGGTTGTTGTAGTAGTACTCGATGGGCTTGGAAACGCTCTCACCCACAGCCTTATAGGCGGCAAACTGGATGACGGCATCGATATCGGGGCACTCGGTGAAGATCTTCTCCACGTCCTCGTGCTTTGTCATATCGGCCTGATAGAACCGAAAGTCCTTGCCGGTGATCTGCTTGACCCGATCCAGCACCACGGGGGAAGCGTTGTAATAGTTATCTGCCACCACGATGTCAAAGCCAGCGTTCAGCAGTTCGATACAGGTGTGGCTGCCGATATAACCGGCACCGCCGGAAACCAAAATTGCCATAAAAGTACCTCTCTTCTCGTCACCAAAGTTGCTTGCGCGGGGCAGGCCCGCCTTCTGCCACAAGGATACAACGTTTTGGCCGCAGAATCAAGTAACGGGAATTTTATAAGGATGGATTTTTGTTTCCATTTATTTTTCCGCGCATTGATTTACAAGCATTTTTTGTTTTTTGCACATGGAGTGATGGAACGCTTTGTGCAAATCAGAAAAAAAGCCCTCTCAGGCAAAGCCGTCAGGCTTTGAATGAGAGGGCTGCATTTTACAGTTTCCCGCACTGTTTGCCGGTGAAGAACCGCAGGGTGGTGTTGGCACGGAACACTTTCCCGGCCCGCAGGGCGGTGGAGGGGAACTCCGGGTGGGAGGGGCTGCAGGGGAAGTGCTGGGTCTCCAGCGCAAAGCCGCCGTATTTCTGCATCGGCACGCTGCCCTTGCCGGGGGCAGGGCAGTCCTGCAGGAAATTGCCGGTGTAGAGCTGCACGCCGGGCTGGGTGGTATAGACCTTCATGCTGATGCCGGTCTTATCGCTGGAAGCCCAGGCGCACAGGCTCTGGCTGGCACCGCGGCCCCTGTCGATGACAAAGCAGTGGTCATAGCCGCCGCCCACCATGGTGGTCTGGGAAAAGCCGGTGTCGATGTCCCGGCCAATGGGCTTGCCCGCCCGGAAATCCATCGGCGTGCCTGCCACGGGCAGGATATTGCCGGTGGGGCAGGTCTCGTTGTTGCCCTCCAGATAGCGGGACGCATAGATGCGCAGCTTCTGGCCCAGCACATCGCCGCCGCCATCCAGATTGAAGTAGGTGTGGTTGGTCAGGTTGATGATGGTGTCGGCATCAGAGGAGACACGGTAGTCCATCCGCAGGGCGTTGTCCTCGGTGAGGATATACCGCACCGAGATCTTCAGATTTCCCGGGAAACCATCCTCTCCATCGGGGCTTTCCGCCTCCAGAAGCAGGGTATCGCCAAAGGTCTTTACCTCATACAGCTTGCGCGGGAAGGTGCCGTGCAGGTGGTTTTTGCCGTTGTTGGCTTCCAGCTGATAGGTCTTGCCGCCCACGTTGAACACGGCATTCTCGATGCGGTTGGCGTACCGGCCCACGAACGCGCCGCAGCAGGTACTGCCGGACGATTCAAAGTCCTTGACGTAATCGGCGTAGGTATCGTGGCCCAGCACCACATCCACCGGCCCGCGCTTGGTGGGCACCCAGATATTCTTGATGATACAGCCGTAGTTCAGCACACTGACCGCCAGCCCGCCGGGGTTCGAGATGATGTATTCATTGATCTTTTCGCCGTTTGGAGTCATGCCAAAGGGCTTGGAGAGAAACTGTGCCATAGGGCTCGCCTCCTTTTGTATTTTTTGGGGACAGCACACTCTCTGTTTTATCCTTGATTATTTTGATTATATCACAGTTTTCTCCTTCTGTGTTGGCATTTTTTAAGGGATTCTATCCAATATTTTGAGAGTTTTTTTGTAGGTTCTGCCCCATAGGCAGAAAAAAGCCCCGGAGGGCCAGGGGTAGGCGCTCCGGGGCTTGTATGTCAGATTAGATATTACTGCTGGGGCTTTGCAGTAACCTCATAAGTCATTGCAACTGCAGCGTAAGTCTTTCCATTTACAGTCTTAGCTGCAACACCAATTTTCGTAATTTTGACAGACACACCATATGCACTTGCCATTCCATCCAGCAAATCTTGCATAGTATCCGTACCCTGATTCAGACTTCCAATGTTATCTGCAGTAATTTCCATTACTTCATAGATGCCATTCTGCATTTTGCCATCCTTCATCAGAGGCAATGCCATCGTCATAGAACCCTTACCAGTCGAAATATCTTGCTGGAACTTTTTGTAATCCTCAACGGAGTAGGATTTCCGAGAATCAAAAGTGCCCTTCTCGGTGTCGATCAAATCAATCTTGCTCTCAGCGAGTTTCTTCAAATCTGCATCATTTACCTGAATACCTGTGGCCTGCTTCATAGCACCAAAAGCTGCATCTTCAGTCTTCTGTGCGAAAGAAGGTGCGCTGTCATCGCCGCAAGCGGTGAGCAGTGCCAGAGCCATTACGCCGGCCAGCAGAAGGGCGGCCATTTTCTTGAGCATTTTCATTTGTAAGAACCTCCAATGTAAAATGATATTTTACCACACAGAAAGCATACCCCTACACCTTCTGCATTGTGACCTCATTTTACATCTCCCCCTCACCCCTGTCAATATTTTTTATTGAATCCCCCAATTTTTGGAGACTGTGCCAAAGCTGCGGCAAATTTTTTAGCAGATTGACAAAAAGCACCCCTCACATGGCTGTGAAGGGTGCTTTGGGGAAGTTTTCTTATGCAGAACACGGTTCGGTAATTGCCTCCCGCACCTGTTCTAACGAAAGTTCGGTGGTCTGGGCGATCTTATCCAGATCATGCTCTCCGTTCTTCCAGAGATTGAGCGCAATGCGCTTTCCCTTTGCCACCTCGGCATCTTCTCGTTCCCGATCAACGATCACCTGCATTGTCTTGCACATAGCTGCCACTCCTTCCGTTTCTTCTTTAAAGTATTTTACTCTTGCCCTTATTTTGGGGTTTCGGATATCCCGATAGTCATCACAGCGGAAATCCTGCATCAGCGCACCGACCTCATCCGTTCCCCGATATGCGCCGTTCACATATACGATATGTGCACGGTCGTGGAACAGCTTCCCGGTTTCCTGAATCGTCCGTTCAATATTGTAAACTGGCAGACCATCTCCCAAAACATCATTTGCCGTAATAAATATGATATATGTCTCAGGCAGGTCAGAATATTTTTCACCAGAAGTCGTCAGGCGAGAATCAAACATCGCACTGTTCAGCCGCGCCCGTTCCGGAGCGGCTCCCTTATCTTCCTGCTGTACTTCGATATCGTACTGCTTGCCTGCATCATCCGTTGCATAAATGTCCAGCCGTACAGAACGGCCAAACAGATTGCCGATCGTAAGCTGTGTTGCAGACCTTGCGACGGTCAGGTCCTTTCGTTTCAGGATGATGCGAAGCAGCTCCTGTGTGCTCTCTTTATCTCCTGAAAACACCTGTGTCATAAAGGTGTCATCCATCAGGGTGAATTTACGGATAGCATTCATGCGTTCTTCATTCTTCTCATCCAACTGTACGAACCGCATTTCCGCCATCCTTTCGTTTCAGAAAAAGAGTACTTTTCTACGTCTATATTTTATCATCATTTTATCTATCCTGCAAGTATCAAAAAAGCACCTCTCACATGGCTGTGAAGGGTGCTTTGGGGAAGTTTTCTTACTCCGGCTGAGCGGTGTTCTGGGCGATATACTCGGCGGCATCATCGGGGATGTCGTCAAGGTTCTCATCGCCGATATCCACGTTCAGCGGCGGCTTCTTGAAGAGGATGTCGTACATCAGAGGCACAACGTACAGGGTCATCAGGGTGGCGTAAGTCAGGCCAAAGATGATGACGATGGCCATGCCGCTCATCAGCTGGCTGGCCATATCGCCGCTGAACACCAGCTGGAGCATGGCCAAAACGGTGGTCAGGGTGGTCATCAGGATGGGGCGCATTCGTGTTTTGCCGGTGGCGATCAGGGCCGCGCGGCGCTCCATGCCGCCGATGCGCAGCTGGTTGGCGTAATCCACGAACACGATGCCGTTGTTGACGACCGTGCCCATCAGGACGATGAAGCCCATCAGGGAGATCATGGTCAGCTGCTGGCCGGTGAGCAGCAGGCCCAGCAGGCCGCCGGTAAAGGCCAGCGGAATGGTGAACAGAACAATGAAGGGGGAGAGCAGGCTCTGGAACTGGGCCACCATAACAAGGTAGACGAAGGGCAGCGCCAGGAACATCCACTGGCCCATCTGATCCACCACCATGCCGTTGATCTCAGAGCCGCCGCCCATATAGAAGCTGCAGCCCTCGGGCATCTCATCGGATGCGGCAAAGGCGTTCAGCTTCTTTTCCAGTGCGCGGGTCTCAGTGGTGGTATTGGTTCCCTCCACCGCGTCCGCCGTCACGCTGATATAGCGGGTCTGGTTCTTGCTGGTGATGGAGTCCGGGGTGGAGCCGGTGACCCAGGTGGCCATATCGCCCAGCGTGCAGGTGCCGGTCTCGGTGGTGCCGTCGGCGGCCATGACGGAGGTCGTAAAGGTCATATCCATCATGTTTTCCTTGGTCATGGGGTCCAGATTGTTGCTGATCTGGACATTCATGGTGGAGCCATCGATGGCAACGGGGGTCTGGGCCGTGGTGGTGGTGGTCAGCTTGGCGGCGATCTGCTGGTAGACCTGCGCCACGGTCAGGCCGTAGGAGCGGACCTTATCCCGGTCGATCTGCAGGTTGATGGTGGCATCGCCGCTGCCCAGACCATTGGTGGCATTGGTAAAGCCGTCCATCTCGTTGACCATATCCACCACCTTCTCGGAGAGGGCAGTCATGGTGTCGATGTCGTTGCCGGAGACCTGAACGGTCAGGCCCATATCCAGCTGGCTGGTCAGCTCCTGCATTCCGCTGATCTCAACGGTGGCGGTGCAGTTCTCCACACCGTTCACAGCTTCCTCCAGCGCCTCGCGGGCCTGTTCGATCTGCCGGGAGGAGAGGCTCTCGTCCAGCATCACGTTGATCTGGTAAGTGCCGTAGCTGTTGGCGGCTTTCAGCAGGTCGGTGATGGTCTGGGGCAGGCCCAGCTGGCCGACATCCATTCCGGCCACGCGGCTGTCGGTGGTAACGCCCACCTCTTCCACGTTGTCCACAGCCAGCAGGGCATCAATGACATTCTCAGCCACGGCATAGGATTCTTCCTTGGTCATATCCTTCTCGGTGGAGAGGGTGACGATAGCCTCGTTGCTGGTGATGGTGGGCAGCATCTCAACGCCCATGGACATCACGCGCCAACCGCAGAACACCAGCAGCACCACTGCCGCGCCCAACGGTGCCCAGCGGTGCTGGAAGCACCATTCCAGGCTCTTGACATACTTTTCCTGCACCTTGTCGAACCACTTAAGCTCTTTGGGCTTGGAGTTTTTCAGCAGGGTAGAGGAGGCCGCCGGGGCAACCGTCAGCGCCACGATGAGGGAAGCAGCCAGACAGTAGCCGATGCACATGGACATGGGCTGCAGCAGGCTCTTGATGACACCGGAAGTGAAGATGACGGGCAGGAACACGCAGACAGAGGTGAGGGTGGAAGCCATGATGGCCATGCCCACCTGCTTGGTGCCCTGGACCGCCGCGCGGGCAGCGGGCACGCCGCGGCTGCGCAGACGGTAAATGTTCTCGATGACGACGATGGAGTTGTCCACCAGCATACCAATGCCAAGGGACAGGCCCGCCAGCGTCATAATATTCATATCCAGACCGGTGAAGTACATGAGCACCACGGCAAACAGCACCGACAGCGGGATACTGATGCCGACCACCAGCGTGGGCTTGATATCCTTGAGGAAGATGGCCAGCACGATGATGGCAAGGGCCGCACCGATGAGCATACTGCTCAGGATGCTGCTGACGATGATGCTGATGTAGTTGCCCTGGTTGGACAGCACGACCACATGCAGGCCATCGTATTTCTGTTCCAGCTCCTTGAAGGCAGCCTTGCAATTGCCGGAGACTTCACCGGCGCTGGAAGAATTGCTCTTGAAGATCTTCAGCACCACGGAGCGCTCGCCGTTCAGGCGGGTAAAGCTGTCCTCCGCGTTGTCAATGATCTGCACATCGGCCACGTCAGACAGGCGGACATCGCCAAAGCCGTCCACATGGAGCAGCAGGGCACCGGAGATATCCTCGATGCTGTCGTACTCCTCGCCGACCTTCAGCAGCCAGGACTTGTTGCTGGAATCCTTGACATAACCGGCGGGCATGGAGAAGTTCTGGGCATAGATCAGCTGTGCCAGCGTGTCGATATCCAGCATCTTGGCCACGTCGGAGTTCTCCATGGCCATCTGCTTGGCATCCTCATACTGCTGCTTGGCATCTTCCAGCTGCTTCTCGTAATCGTTCAGCATCTCGCGGGCCTCGGTGAACTTGATATAGGCCTGCAGCTGCTGCTGGGAATAGCTGCCCACGATCTGGGTGAACTGGTCCATCAGGCCGGGCACGTCGTCCATGGCCTTGATGGTGCTCTCCAGCGTGCTATAGATGTTGTTCAGGCTCTGCTGCACCTGCAGATCATCGGCCAGTTCTCCGGCCGTTGTGCCGGCGGTGTCGCCCTGCGCGTTCAGGCGCTGCTGCAGCTCCTGCAAAGCGGTGGTCAGCTTATCGGTGATATCGCGCAGCTCCGCAACGATCTCGATCAGAGAATCGATATCCTGCATTCCGGTCTCGTTGAACTTGTCCACGACCCGCTGCAGGCCGTCCCGCACATCGATCAGGGCCTGCTGGATCTCCGGCTCGTTGACCACGGCAATGAGCTGGTTGACACTGTCCAGAAGGGCCTGCGCCTGCTTTTTGACCAGCATGAAGGAATCCTGCAGTTCGCCGGAATACTGGCTGTTGATGGTATCGCTGACCAGCTTGTCGTAATTGGCCAGCTGGGTCTCGTACTGCTTTCTGCCCGCCTCGATCTGGGCCTCGGCAGAGTCCAGCTGGGCTTTTGCATCGGCCAGCTGCACGTCAATGACTTCCAGCAGCTTTTCGTTGATGGCATCGATCTTTTCCTGATCGAGCTGCACCTGCACCATCCGGGTAACCAGGCCATTGGCGGAAATATTGGAAACGCCGCCCTGACGCTCAATATAGGGGACCATGGTGTCGTTGACGAAATCGGCCAGCTCATAGGAATCGCTGCCCTCGCGGCTGACGGCCACGGTCATAAAAGCGTTCATGTTCAGGGTATATTCAATGATGGAGGGGGTCATACAGCTGCTTGGCAGGCTGGCGGTGGTCTGATCCACCTTGTTGGACACCTTGACCACGGCACTGTTCATGTCCGTATCATCCTCAAACTCCATCAGCAGCAGACTGTAGTTTTCTGCCGAGGTGGCGGTGACGTTTTTCACGCCCGAGATGGTGCCCAGCGCACTCTCCATCACGTCGGAGACCTCGTTCTCCACACGCTCCGGGCTGGCACCGGGATAGACCGTGACCACCATCAGGTACGGTGTGTTCACGTTTGGCAGCAGATTGGTCTGCATGTTCTGCACGGACACAAGGCCCAGCATGATGACCATGATGACTGCAACCAGAACGGTGAACGGTTTTTTGACGCTGAATTTTTCCATTTCTTCCTACCGTTTCTGTGTTTTCCCACGCATTGCGCGGCTGCTCTTTTTTCTCAGAGCGGATCAAAGGCGATACCCCTATTATACACCCGGTTCCGGGGCTTGCAAGGCTTGCCCGGAGATTCTTTAGCAAATCTTGAAAATCTTTTGTGAAATCCGGGTGATACCTCAGTTTTTTGACGTTTTGGAGATCAAATTTCAGACGGAGTTCAAGTGGGATACGAATGAGCGGGGCGGAATGTTGCAGAGGATGAAATTTTTTTATCGGCTCCCCCTTTGGGGGCAACGACGACGACCGCCGCCAGTGGCGGATTGAGGGAGGAGTTGTTGGGGCAGTGGCCAGCAAGGTGCGAGTGCAATTGCACGAAGCAGCTGCTGGGAGCCACAACCTGGGCTGGCGAACGAAGTGAGCCTGAGAGGGCTGTTCAATTTTCAACGTTTATGCTATAATAATCCTCAGAATGGATCTTCAGGCCCTTCTGCGGGCCTTTTTACGAGATAGGGGATTTTCCCCTGTGAGGAACAGTATGAAAAAAGTCATCTCTGTCCGTTTCAAGGAAAACGGCAAAAGCTATTATTTCGACCCTGCCGGGGCCGACATCAAAACCGGCGAATACGTGATCGTGGAGACCGCCCGCGGCATTGAGTGCGGCGAGGTGGTGCAGGGCGTGAAAGAGATCGCCGACAGCGCCGTTTCCAAGGCGCTCAAGCCCATCACCCGGATGGCCGACAGCGTGGATGTGCGCCGGATGCGCCAGAACCGCGAGGATGAGAAGCGCGCCTACCACACCTGCCAGGAGTGCATTGCCCGCCACGGCCTGGAAATGAAGCTGGTGGAAGCTGAGTACACCCTTGACCGCTCCAAGATCATGTTCTACTTCACCGCCGACGGCCGGGTGGACTTCCGCGAACTGGTCAAGGATCTGGCCGGCATCTTCCACACCCGCATCGAGCTGCGCCAGATCGGCGTGCGCGACGAGAGCAAGATGATCGGCGGTCTGGGCATCTGCGGCCAGCCTTTCTGCTGCAGCCGCTTCCTCAAGGATTTCCAGCCCGTTTCCATCAAGATGGCCAAGGAGCAGGGCCTTTCCCTGAATCCCACCAAGATCAGCGGTGCCTGCGGCCGGTTGATGTGCTGCCTTTCCTATGAGGAAAACGCCTACGAGTACCTGAACAGCATCATGCCCATGGTGGGCAGCACCGTGCGCACCCCGGATGGTCTGGGCACCGTGCTGGAGGTGAACCCCATCTCCGGCTACCTGCGGGTGCGCTGCGGCACCGAAGCCCTGACCCCGCGCTACTATAAGGTGGGCGTGTGTGAGTATATCAGCGGCGGCAAACGGGCACCCCGCCGCCCCGACCCGGACGACGATTATTCCGGTGTGCGCAACCCCGCCCCGGTGGTGGCAGCCGCCGATGAAAAGGGCAATGTGGGCTGCGGCAAATGCCCCAAAAAAGAGAAATAATTCCCAGAAAAATAGTGGGATATCACGGCGGTTAGTATCATAAAACTAACCTTTCTTCGTGATTTTCGCCAAAAAACTCTCTTAATTTTCCCGCAAAGTTAGGCCTTGCTTTTGTGCAACCCCACAAAAATAAAACTTTGGGCTTTTATGGCACACGGTTAGTCTTGCCTTTTCTTTTCCACTTTGTTAGAATGCAGACAAGGATGAATTCCGGGGAAGCCTGCTGGCACCGTGCGAGGGCAGACTTCTTCTTAAAGCTAGTGCACGGGTGATAAAAGGAGAGTTTTATTATGGCACACAAGGTTTCTGACGCATGTGTTGGCTGCGGCGCTTGCGAGGGCGCTTGCCCCGTTGGTGCTGTCACCATTGAGAATGGTGTTGCAGTTGTGAATGCAGACGCTTGCATCGATTGCGGCGCTTGCGAGGGTGCTTGCCCCACCGGTGCTATCGCTGCTGAATAATTTCACGGCGAACACTGAAAAAACGCATCAAAAGCAGCAGACCTGTCAAAAGCGGGTCTGCTGCTTTTCTTTCATGCACAATTTTCCCCGATTTTTCCGCCCGATATTTTGGCAGTGGATTTTAGGTGCTGTATATGGAACATTCCACCGAGATTTTGTATAATAGAACAAGAGTCTATTGTTCAGCCGTGCACCGCTTTGGCTCAGACGCGCTGCTGCTGGCCCGGTTTTCGGAGCCAAAGCGGGCCTGGCGTGCCGCCGACCTGTGCTCCGGCTGCGGCATCGTGAGCCTGGAATGGCACGACCGGGGCCACCGAGGCCCCTGCCTGGGGCTGGAGCTGCAGCCCGAAGCCAGCGCGCTGCTGGCCGCCGCCTGCACCGAACAGGGCATTGAGCACATCACGCCCGTCTGCGCCGACCTGCGCTCCTTCCGGGAAGGCGAGGGCAGCTACGACCTGTGTGCCTGCAACCCGCCCTATTTCACGGCAGGGGAGCAGGCCGCCGACAGGGCCCGAGCCACTGCCCGCCACGAGACAGACTGCGCGCTGGACGATGTCTGCAAATGCGCGTTCCGGCTGCTGAAGGATGGCGGGCGGCTCTCGCTCTGCCACCGGCCCGAGCGGCTGGCCGAGGTGCTGGCAGTCCTGCGGGCCAACCGGCTGGAGCCCAAGCGGCTGGCCTTTGTGAAGAACCGGCCGGATGCCGCCCCCTGGCTGTTTCTGGTGGAAGCACAGAAGAACCGAAAAACAGGGCTGCGGGTCGAGCCGGATGTACTCATCTCGGCAGGCGCGGCAATGTATGGACGCTGAACCTCTCAAACGCTGCGCGCCAAGTACGGGTTGCGCCTCCTGGTAGGAGAGGTGGCATCCCGTAGGGATGACGGAGAGGTTTTGTACAAATCAAATGGGAGGATACTATGGCAGGTACTCTTTATATTGTTGCCACACCCATCGGCAACCTGGATGACATGCCGCCCCGTGTGGCAGCCACCTTTGGCGCGGCAGATTTTATTGCCGCAGAGGATACCCGCGTGACCATGAAGCTGCTCAACTTTCTGGGGCTGAAAAAGCCGATGGTGAGCTACTACGAGCACGCCCTGCAGAAGGGCGAGGGGATCCTGCGCCGCATTGAGGCAGGCGAGAACTGCGCCCTGTGCAGCGATGCCGGAATGCCCTGCGTGTCTGACCCGGGCGAGGTGATCGTGCGGGACGCGCTGGCCCGGGGCATCAAGGTGGTGCCCGTTCCGGCAGCCTCCGCCTGTGTGACGGCGCTGGCCGTCTCCGGTCAGGACACCTCCCGCTGGGTGTTTGAGGGTTTTCTGCCTGTGAACAAAAAGCAGAAGCGGGAGCGGCTGGCCGAGCTGCAGGGGGAAAAGCGGACGGTCATCTTCTACGAAGCGCCCCACAAACTGCGCACCACGCTGGACGACCTGACCACCGCCTTCGGCCCTGAGCGGAGCATCACCCTCTGCCGGGAGCTGACCAAGCTCCACGAGGAGATCTGGAAAACAACGCTGGGCGAGGCCCAGACCCATTATGCCGAGAATGACCCCCGCGGCGAGTATGTTCTGGTGATGGCCGGTGCGCCCGCCGCCGAAGCCGAAGAAGAACTGACATTGGAGCAGGCCGCCCAGCGGGCGCTGGAACTGACCCGGAACGGCTACGCAGCCTCTGCCGCCGCCAAGGCCGCCGCGCAGGGCACGCCGTATTCCAAGAGTGAAGTGTACAAGCAGCTGCTTGCTTTGCAGGCAGACTGACCTCTCTGTCCATGCTTCGCATTGCCCCCTCTCCTGACAGGGGAGACAGGAACGTAAGCTTGGCTCCCCTACCAGGAGCAACAGCAACAACCGCCGCCAGTGGCGGATACAGGGCGTTGCTGTTGGGGCCGCGGCCAGCAAGACATAAGTGTTGTTTACAACACGAAATGAATGCTGGGAGCCGCAACCCGTACCTGTCGCCGAAGGCGATTGAGAGGTTTAATACGTATAAATAAGGAGGACGTAGTCCCGTGACGAAACTTTTGATCCTGAGCGACAGCCACAACAGCGCCAGTGCAGTGGAGCGCATCCTGCACGCAGAAAGCGATGCAAATGCCGTTGTCTTTTTGGGAGATGGCCTGCGCGACCTGGAAGATGCGCTGACCCTGCACCCCAAAATGAAGGTCTACGCCGTGGCCGGCAACTGCGATTTTGGCGCGTTGGAGCCGCTGGACGGGCTGGCCGCCTTCGATCAGGTGGTCGTTTTCTATACGCATGGTCACATGTACGGTGTAAAATACGATCTGGACACACTGGCAGATGCCGCCGCCGCCCGCGGCGCTGAGGTGGCATTGTTCGGCCACACCCACAAACCCATCGCCCTCCAGAAAAACGGCGTGTTCCTGTTCAACCCGGGTTCCTGCGGCCGCTGCTACACCGGCCCCAACACCTACGGCGTGATGCTGTTGGACAAGGGCAAGATCACCAGCTTTGCACACAAAGAGGTACCGCAGCAATGAGCATCAATGAGGTGCGTTATCTGCCCGAATGCGGCAGCACCAACGCGTATATGAAAGAGCATTTTGAGGAGTTCGGCCCGGTGGGCGCGGTATACACCACCAACCAAACCGCCGGGCGGGGCCGCCTGGGCCGCACCTGGGTCAACGCCGAGGGCAAGGCGCTGTACTACACAGTCGCCATCCGGGAGCCGCTGGCGCAGCCCGCCACCCTGCCCCTGCTGGCCAGCCTTGCCGTGCGCAGACAGCTGGCCCTGCGCTACGGCGTGGACTGCCAGATCAAGTGGCCCAACGACCTGCTGCTGAACGGCAAAAAGATCGTGGGCATCCTGTGCGAAAGCGTCTGCTACGGCTACCAGCAGCAGGGCCGGGGCATCCTGTGCGGCATTGGCATCAACCTGGCCCAGCCGCAGAGTTATTTTGATGCTGCCGACCTGCCCCACGGCACCTCGCTGGCCCTGCAGGGTGCCGCGATCGATCTAGAGCAGGATCCCGGCTGGCTGGCCGAGGCTTTGACGGATTTCGGCTTTGATCGGCCCCTGTACACCTTTGCGCGGGATGGCTTTGCACCTTTCCGGGAGGAGTACAAGGCCGCCTGTGTCAACATCGGGCGGCGGGTGACCTTTGACCTGCCGGACGGCGGGCAGGGAGCAGGCGAGGCCGTGGATGTAGACGAGGAGGGCCGTCTTGTTGTCCGCACCGACAGCGGCGAGGAGCACGTGTTCACCGGCGAGGTCTCCGTGCGCGGCATCTACGGTTCCCTCTGAAACTTGATATCACACAGCGCCCCCGGCAGAGGATCGCTCTGCCGGGGGCGCTGTTTCAGACAAACAAAAGTCCCCTCCGGCGCTTGCGGTACACCGGAGGGGACTTCTGTTTTGGGGTATTGCTTTGGTGTGAGGAGGAATCATGTGCAAGGGAGACGGTTGCGGCCCCGCTCCCTTGTGCTCATAGTATACCCGATTTCGGCGCAAAAGTCATTACTTTCTTGTGAAATCTTGTGAAAATTCTGTTAAGCTTCGCACGAAATTATTTCGCTCATTCAGTTTCACCTTTTTCCGCTTTCCGCAGGGCTGCGGCGTGACGGCGGCCCTCCCCCACATAGTGGGCGGCATTGGCAAGGCTGGCGGCTGCCTGTTCGGGGCTGACCTGCTTGATGATCTTCCCCGGAACCCCCACTACAAGGGAATCGTCCGGGATGATCTTGCCTTCCGGCACCAGCGCACCGGCCCCGATGATGCAGTTTTTGCCCACAACACAGTGGTTGAGCAGGGTGGCGTGCATCCCGATCAGGGAACCGTCTCCCACGGTGCACCCGTGGACAAGGGCACAGTGGCCCACGGTCACGTTTTTGCCCAGCGTGACCGCCCCGCCCGGGTCACAGTGGAGCACCGCATTATCCTGCACATTGGTGTTCTCGCCCAGGGTCAGGGTGCCGTCGTCCCCGCGCAGAACCGCACCATACCAGACCGAGGAGCCCGGCCCCAGCACCACATCGCCCAGCACCGTGGCGTTGGGTGCCACGAACACCGCCCCCTCGTCCCGGGGAACTTTTCCACCAAAAGGCAACAACATTGTGAAAAACCACCTTTCTCTTTTCCGTCATTTATGGTATTCTTTTATATAGTGTTTTAGTTTTTGATTCAGGGAAGCCGGGAGCTTCCGTTGGAGGATACGCTTATGCAGAACTCTACTCTCTTCCGCCGGGCGGCGGCCCTGCTGCTGACCGCAGCGCTGGCCCTGACCCTTGTCCTGCCCGGTCTGGCCGCATACGAAATGCCCATCCAGACCGTGAACGAGGGCGAATCGGTCTATCTGTTCAACGCGGACATCGACAAACCCATTCTGGAACAGAACGCGGACCAGCAGCGCTACATTGCCAGCCTGACCAAGATGATGACAGCCCTGCTGTTTCTGGAAAGCGGCAAGGACATGAATGCGGAGATCACCATCCCCGCCAGCCTGACCCAGGAGTTCAAGGATATTCAGAACGCCAACGGCAGCACCATCAACCTGCGCATCGGTGAGACGGTGCGCCGCATCGACCTGCTGTACGGCCTGCTGGTGGCCAGCGCCAACGACGCGGCCAGCGCGATCGCCAGTGATGTTTCGGACGGCGACCTGACCGCCTTTGTGGCCCGGATGAACCAGCGTGCCAAAGAGCTGGGCTGCACCAGCACCAGCTTTACCTGTGTGCACGGCCTGTATGATTACGGCAACGTCTCCTCGGCCCACGATCTGGCCCTGATCGCCAAGGCCTGCGCCGAGAACGAGACCTATATGCAGGTGGCAAACACCCTGAGCTATACTCTGCCTGCCACCAATCTGCACCAGAACGAGCGCACCATCACCTCCACCAACCTGATGCTCAACCCGGAGTACCCCTACTACCGGGATTACATCCGGGGCATGAAGACCGGTTTTACCACCCTGGCGGGCCGGTGCTATGTGACCTTTGCTCAGAAGGATGGCCACACCTACGGGCTGGTGGTGCTGGGCTCCGACCTTGACAACATTTACAGGGAGGCCTCCGAGATCCTGGACTGGGCCTTTGCAAGCTTTTCTGACCGGGAGCTGGTGGACACCGAGACCCCGCTGACCACCGCCCCCCTGAAGAAGTGCCGCTCTTATGAGGAAGTGGAGCTTTACGCTGCCGCGCCGGTCAGCGGCTACGGCCATGCGGACGACAAGGTAACCTTCACCTACGACCTTCAGGAGAACATCTCCGCCACCGTCAAGGACGGAGCTGTCCTTGGCACAGCCACCGTTTATCTGGACGGCTATGAGGTGGGCACGGTAGACCTTGTGACCCATCAGGAATATGTCTCCGACTTTCGCACCGACCTTCAGTCCACGCTTCTCCTGATGGCGGCCCTCATCGTTCTTCTGGCTGTTCTCAGCTTCTTCACCCTTGTTGCCGGGGGCGGCTCACTGAATCTGGGCCGGCGCAGAAAAGCACGGAGACGCTGAATCCAATAAGACTCTTTCCAACAAAGTTCCCCCGAAAGGGGGAGCTTTTTGTTTTGGGCAAAACCCAGCTAAACCTCTCCGTCATTGCTCCGCAATGCCACCTCTCCTAATAGGAGAGGCAAGCCAGCAGCAGCGTAAACCTGGCTTCCCTATTAGGGGAGCTGGCGCGAAGCGCCTGAGAGGTTACAGCCCCCGGAATCTTGCAGCCAGCACACTCAAGGTGATCTTGGGGTTCACCTGTGCGCCCAGCCGCTGGATCGCCGCATCGGCGGCTGCAAGGGCCTTGCGGGCGGCATCGCCCTGCACCGGGGCACGGGGGCTGCCGCGCAGCCCTGCGGCCGCTACGGCCCGGAAATCAGCCAGCAGAGCGGCAGCCCCCACCTTATCCTTTTCGTAGGACGCCAGCAGAACAGCGGCGGCATAGCTGTCCTGCGCGGCCGCTGCTTTGGCAAGGGCAAGCGCCTTGTCCACCTGCGCCCGGCGGGCCTCATCCCGGGCCGCATCCAGCACTGTGCCGATGTGGCCATCGAACAGCTCACTGTACAGGGCGGCATCCTTGCTGTCCACCCCCTGTGCGGTGCAGTAGCGGGCGCAATCGGCGGGGGAGACCGGAGCCACCGCAAAGCTGATGCAGCGGCTCCGGATGGTGGGCAGAACGCCCGCCAGCGAATCCGCCGTCAGCAGGAAAAGCACGCCCTCGGGCGGCTCCTCCATGACCTTCAGCAGAGCGTTGGCCGATTCCTCGTTCATCCGCTCCACATGGTAGAGCAGCACAGCGCGCCCCTCTGCCGAAAGGCTGGTGTTGAAGATCTCGCTGCGCATGGCCGTGACCTGACCGACCAGATACCGCCCGCCGCTGCCCATACCGGTCACGGAGATGGCTTCCCGGACGATGCCGGTCTCAATCTGGCCGCTGTCGCGCTTACCGGCCTTTGCCACGGCACGGCAGCACTCGCCCCGGAGCAGGGCTTCGGCGGGCGCGCCGCCGTTGGGGTAAAGGTAATCCGCCGCCACGCAGCGGGCCGCAAACCCGGTTCCCAGCCCCTCTTCGCCCACCAGCAGAACACTGTGGGTCATGCGGCGGCCCCCCAGCATCAGCCGGACGCTGGTCTTTAATTCCGAATTGCCTTCCAGACGATCAATCATCATCTCCGATTTTTCCTCTTCCACTGCTCCCGGCGCACCCAGGCGCGGATGTTATGCCAGGCCTGCGGCCCGAAGAACAGAAGGAAGCCCAGCATACAGAGCAGATAGTTCAGCTTGCCCAGCATCCCCATGCTCAGGAAGCTGAACACCCACAGGGCGGCGGCAAAGATGCCGAAATACTTCACCTTGAGGGGGATGACGAAGAAGAGCAGCACCTGCAGCTCCGGGTAAAGCATGGCAAAGGCCAGCAGAAGGGAGAGGGACAGGCAGTAGGTATCGGCAGAACCTGTCAGCAGGCAGGCCAGCCACGCGCCTGCCATCCCCAGCAGGACGTAGAGGTTGAAGCGGAAATCGCCCCACTCCCGTTCCAGCGCACTGCCGACGAACCAGGTAAAATAGATGCCCAGCACCACGCTGAGCGGCCCGCCGCCCGAAAAAGGCACCAGAACAAAGGTGAACAGCCGCCAGATCTGCCCGGCGAACAGGGCACTGCGGCTCAGGGAGAGATAAAAGGAAATATACTGGTTGACAAACAGTTCAATGGCGTAGACCAGGATCTGGCCGCCGATGAGGATGTTGATGAGGTTGGGAATGCAGAACCGGCCGTATTTCCGTTCCAGCTTGGTGATCCAGTTCATAGGCAGAAGCCTCCGTTATTCGTAAAATTTGCGCCCCGTTGGCCGGGAACGCTCTCTTTTTTCATTGTACCATGATTGGCAGGGCCATTCAAGGCGAAGGGTGTGAACAAAGGGCTCTGGCTGTCTGTTCATCCGAGTGCTAAAACAGCAGGTTGTATCCACTTTTGGTGTGTTCAGATGGACTTATCCACTCTTTCCACTGGGTTTTCCACCGGAATTGTGAAAAAAGCCCCGGTTTTCCCACGATGTTTTCCACTTTTTCCACCGAGTTTTCCACATTTTCCTGTGAGGTGGTTTATACATGGTGTATTGTATCGCGCGAATCTTTGCGAAAATCAGGGGAATTATGGGCCTTTGCACCTTTTTTCTGAAAGAAAGTCAAACCCGAAAATTTACTTTTTACAGCAGGCAGAAAATCCGCTCCTTGAATTTCTCCCCGTTGGAATGAAGGAGACGGTAGTTTTCCACACCCATTTTCTACAAAAATCGACCTGTGGAAAACAGCGGGAAAACTTGAGTTTTCAACAAAAAGAAACAGCCCTCTCAGGCAAAGCCGTCAGGCTTTGACTGAGAGGGCTGCTCCTATAAAATCAAACGTTACATCATATTCCGGAACACGACCTGCGCGATCTGGAAGTACAGGATCAAGCTGCAGGCATCCACAATGGTGGTGATGAAGGGGGTCGCCATGATGGCCGGGTCCGCACCCAGCTTCTTGGCGGCAAGGGGCAGCATACCGCCCACCAGCTTTGCCAGGATGACGCTGAAGAACAGCGACACGCTGACGACGATGGCGTAGCCCATCACATTGTCATACTGACCGGCAAAGATGAAGGTGTACATCAAGTAGATGCGCAGACCGTTCACCACGCCCAGCACCGCACCCACGATCGCGGAAACACGGAGCTCCTTGGCCAGCACCTTGAGGAAATCAGAGGGTTCCACCTCGCCCAGCGCCAGACCGCGCACCATCAGGGTGCTAATCTGGTTACCGCAGTTGCCGGCGGTATCCATCAGCATGGGCATGAAGGAGACCAGCAGGGGCAGGCTCACAAAGGCTTCCTCGTAATGGGTGGTGACCATACCGGTAAAGGTGGCCGACAGCATCAGGATCAGCAGCCAGGGGATGCGCTGCTTGGCGTGGGTCCAGACACTGGTGCCAAAATAAGTGGTGGCCTCATCCGCAGGCAGAATGGCGGCCATCTTCTGCATATCCTCGGTGCTCTCATCGGTCAGAACATCGATTGCATCGTCGATGGTGATAATGCCCACAAACATGCCCTCATTGTCCACAACGGGCATTGCGGTAAAGTCGTAGCGCTGCATCTCGCGGGCCACAAACTCCTGGTCATCCGTGACCTTCACGGTGACCACGTTGTCGTCCATAATATCGACCAGCGGGGTATCAGGGTCTGCCAGCAGCAGGTCACGGGCAGAGACAACACCCTTCAGGCGGTTGCGCTCCACAACATAGTTGATATAGATGGTCTCGGCATTCTCGCCCTGCCGCCGGATGGCATCCAGCGCCTGCCGGACATTCATCTCTTTTTTCAGCCGGACATATTCAGGGGTCATCAGGCTGCCGGCCGAGCTCTCGGGGTAGTTCAGCAGCTTGTTCAGGCTCTCGCGGGTCTGCTTGGAGGATTTCTCCAGTACCCGCTTGACCACGCCTGCGGGCATATCCTCCAGCAGGTCGGCAGCATCGTCCAGGCTCATCTCCTCAATGGCGCTGACCAGCTCCACGTCAGAGAAGGCGTTGACCAGGTCATCCCGGGCTTCATCGGACATATAGGCGAAGGCCTCGGTGGCCACTTCCTTTTTCAGCAGGCGGAACACCACCAGACGGTTGTTCTCGTCCAGCTCCTCCAGCAGCTCTGCCAGGTCGGCGGGCTGCTCCTCCTCGGTGACCTCGCGCAGCTTGACGTACTGCTTTTTTACCAGCATCTTGAGCAGGCGGCTTTTGGTCAGCATCTCGGGGTCAGCCTTGACCTCATCGTCCCGGGCCTCTTCTTTCTCGGCCTCCCGGATGTCCTGCTTCAGGTCCTCTGTAGCTTCCTCGTTCAGATCTCTGACCAGCTTCTGGCGCACCTCGTCCGGGATATCAGCGGGCAGCTCCTGCACAGGCAGGGCGGCCTCGGTCAGTTCGTTTTTCTTTTCTTCCATTTCCATTTTGCGTACCTCCTACCGTATTCCGGCGGTTGGTACAGGGCAAAACAAAAAGCGCCGCCAACGGCCCGCATCCACCCCTTGCCAGGGCTTCCACGCGCACAAAGCCGCGCCCTTCCTCCCCGCTGAGAAGTGCCCGAACAGCACCTCTTACCGGGCAAAAAAGGCGAACGCAGCCTGCTCCATGTCCCGTCCTATCGCACCAAAACCGCATCTTCGACTATGATCCGGGTCCATTGTCCTGCGTTCACCTCCTAAGGATCTTTTCCACTTTTTATTATAGCGCCGGCCAAAAGGCCGGTCAACCCTAAATGCACCGAATCAGGCGGGAATTTCCGCCAAAACACGCAGAAAGCCCCTTCCAGTGCTTGCGGACCACTGAAAGGGGCTTTCTGTTTGGATATTGCCTTGGTGTGAGGAGGAATCATGTACAAGGAATCGGTTGCGGCCCCGGTTCCTTATGTCAGTAGTATAGCACCAAAAGCACGGGTTTGCATGAAAATCCTATGAAGAAATTGTAAAATAGACCCCACAAAAATACGCCCCGTTCACTATAAAGTGAGCGGGGCGCTAAAAACGGATTCGTTTTTGACTGCGGCAAGATCCCTGCAGGGCAGGTCTTATGCAGCAGGCGGAACAAGGTATCTGTTGCCAGACCTTATGCTCCTGACACACGCGGGGTGTGCTTTCAAGGACCCTCGCGGGCGCTTTGGTATTTCAAACACCCTGCCCAGCGCGGTTCGCGGGCCGCGGCGGGCGAGGGAATGAAATCAGAAGTTTGCACAAATGCTCGTTTGCACGTTCATCATGCTCTGCTCAGGGCGGCGGGGCCGCAGTTTCGCACTGCTGCGTTGCGCAGTAATCGCCAGTGCGGAGCAGCCGTCTTGCGGACTAGGGTGCCGCTGCGGCCATTGCCAGCCATTGTTCAGAGAACAGGATTACTTGTACAGCTCGACCAGACGGGTCAGGTGCTCGTAACGATCGTTTGCAACCTGCTCGTTGCGTGCGAACAGAGCCTTTGCACGCTCGGGGAATGCACGGGTCAGGCGGCTGTAACGGGTCTCGTTTGCCAGCAGTGCCTGATACTTCTCGGCATCCACAGCCTTGGAGGTCAGGGTGAAGGGGTTCTTGCCCTGAGCCTTGTTGGCGGGGTTGAAGGTGAACAGGTTCCAGTAACCAGCCTCAACTGCCTTCTTCATCTCGTTCTGGCAGTTGGTCATGCCGCCCTTCACACCGTGCAGCTCGCAGGGAGCGTAGCCGATGATCAGAGAGGGGCCGGGATAAGCCTCAGCCTCAGCGATTGCCTTGACAGCCTGGTTCATGTTAGCGCCCAGAGCGATCTGAGCAACATAGATGTAACCGTAGGTCATTGCGATCTCGGACAGGCTCTTCTTGCTGATCTCCTTACCAGCAGCAGCGAACTGGCAGACCTCACCAATGTTGGAAGCCTTGGATGCCTGTCCACCGGTGTTGGAGTACATCTCAGTATCGAAGACCATGACGTTGACATCCTCGCCGGAAGCCAGGACGTGATCCAGGCCGCCGAAGCCGATGTCGTATGCCCAGCCGTCACCACCGAAGATCCAGACGGACTTCTTGGCGATGAACTCCTTGCTCTTCAGGATCTCAGCGGACTCGGTGCAGCCAGCGGCAGCAGCCTTCTCCAGCTCAGCGATCAGAGCCTTGGCGGGTTCGTCGTTTGCCTTGGTGTTGTTCTTGGTCTCCATGAACTTGTCGAAGGCAGCCTTCAGCTCAGCGGAAGCCTTGTCAGAACCAGCAACCTCAGCAATGCGCTTGATCAGGTTCTCACGAACGGTCTTCTGGCCGAGGTACAGGCCCAGACCATGCTCAGCGTTATCCTCGAACAGGGAGTTGCACCATGCAGGACCATGGCCGCTGTCCTTGTTGACGGTGTACGGAGAGATGGAAGCGGTACCACCCCAGATAGAGGAGCAGCCGGTAGCGTTGGAGATGTACATCTTCTCGCCGAACAGCTGAGTGATCAGGCGAGCGTAAGAGGTCTCGGCACAGCCTGCGCAGGAGCCAGAGAACTCCAGCAGGGGCTGGTTGAACTGAGAACCAATGACGGTGTCATCAGCAAACTTGCTGGGCTTCTTGGAGATGTTGGCCACGCAGTAGTCGAAGACTGCCTGCTGATCGGCCTGGCTCTCCTGAGGAACCATAGCAATTGCCTTGGTGGGGCAGACGGTGACGCACTCGCCGCAGCCCATGCAGTCCAGAGGAGAAACAGCCATCACAAACTTGTACTCGTTTGCGGGGCGGTTGTCACGGCTCTTGGTCTGAGCAGGAGCAGCTGCCAGCTCGTCAGCGGTCAGCTGGAAGGGACGGATGGTAGCATGAGAGCAGACGAATGCACACTGGTTGCAGCCGACGCACTTGGAAGCATCCCACTCGGGAACGTTCACAGCGGTGCCGCGCTTCTCGTATGCGGATGCGCCCTGCTCCCACTCGCCGTTTGCATTTGCAACGAAAGCGGAAACGGGCAGGCTGTCGCCGTCCATACGAGCGATGGGCTCCATGACATCACGGATCTGCTTGACCAGCTCCGGACGGCCGGTGAGAGCCTTGGGAGCGGGATCAGCCTCGGGGTTGGACCAGGAAGCGGGAACGTCGACCTTGTGGATCGCGTCAACACCAGCATCGATGGCCTTCCAGTTCATCTCAACAACGTCCTGGCCCTTCTTGCCGTAGCTCTTCTGAGCTGCCTGCTTCATGAAGTTGACAGCGTCCTCGATGGGCATAACGTCAGCCAGCTTGAAGAAAGCGGACTGCAGGATGGTATTGGTGCGCTTGCCCATACCGATCTCGATAGCCTTATCGATGGCGTTGATGGTGTACAGCTGAATGTTGTTGTCAGCAATGTACTTCTTGGCCTCAGCGTTCAGGTGCTGGCCCAGCTCCTCATCGGTCCACTGGCAGTTGATCATGAACACGCCGCCGGGCTTGACATCCTGGACCATCTTCATGCCCATGTGGATGTAAGCGGGGTTGTGGCAGGCCACAAAGTCAGCCTGGTTGATGTAGTAGGGGCTGCGGATGGGCTTGTCGCCGAAACGCAGGTGGCTGATGGTCACGCCGCCGGTCTTCTTGGAGTCATACTGGAAGTATGCCTGAACATACTTATCAGTGTGGTCGCCGATGATCTTGACGGAGTTCTTGTTTGCGCCGACAGTACCGTCGCCGCCCAGACCCCAGAACTTGCACTCCTTGGTGCCAGCAGCTGCGGTGATGGGAGCGGGCTTGACCTCGGGCAGGGACAGACCGGTGACATCATCGGTGATGCCCAGGGTGAAGCGCTCCTTGGGCTGATCCTTCTCCAGCTCCTTGAACAGAGCGAAGATGGAGGACGGGGGAGTGTCCTTGCTGCCCAGGCCGTAACGGCCGCCGGTCAGGACGACATCGTTCATGCCGGCCTCACGCAGGGTAGCAGCAACATCCAGGTACAGGGGCTCGCCCAGGGAGCCGGGCTCCTTGGTACGATCCAGAACTGCAACCTTCTTGGCAGTCTTGGGCAGGACCTTCAGCAGAGCGGAGGACACCCAGGGACGGTACAGGCGGACCTTGACGATACCGACCTTCTCGCCCTTGGCGTTCAGGTAGTCGACGACTTCGTCAGCAACGTCGCAGACAGAGCCCATAGCGATCATAACACGGTCAGCATCGGGTGCGCCGTAGTAGTTGAACAGATCGTAGTTGGTGCCCAGCTTCTCGTTGATCTTGGCCATGTACTTCTCGACCACTGCGGGCAGTGCATCGTAAACGGAGTTGCAGGCCTCACGGTGCTGGAAGAACACGTCGCCGTTCTCGTGGGAACCGCGCATCTTGGGGTGCTCGGGGTTCAGAGCCTTGGCACGGAACTCCTCAACAGCCTTCATGTTGCACATTTCCTTCAGATCAGCGTAGTCCCACTTCTCGATCTTCTGGTACTCGTGAGAAGTACGGAAGCCATCGAAGAAGTTCAGGAAGGGAACCTTGCCCTCGATTGCTGCCAGATGGGCAACAGGGGACAGATCCATAACTTCCTGCACGCTGCTCTCGACCAGCATTGCGAAGCCGGTCTGGCGGCATGCCATAACGTCGCTGTGATCACCGAAGATGTTCAGGGACTGGGTAGCAACGGTACGTGCAGAAACATCGAACACGCAGGGCAGCTGCTCAGCAGCGATCTTGTACATGTTGGGGATCATCAGCAGCAGGCCCTGAGAAGCGGTGAAGGTGGTGGTAACAGCACCTGCACCCAGAGAGCCGTGCACAGCGCCGGCAGCGCCGGCCTCAGACTCCATCTCGACGACCTTGACCTGGTTGCCGAAGATGTTCTTCTGACCAGCTGCGGACCACTGGTCCACAGAGTCAGCCATCGGAGAAGACGGGGTAATGGGGTAGATAGCAGCCACGTCCGTGTAGGCGTATGCTACATGAGCGGCAGCGGTATTGCCATCCATGGTTTGCTTTGCTCTAGGCATTTTTCTTCCTCCATTGTTCAGAATTTGGTACCTTTTGCGCGGGGCAATCGCGCCCCGCTGGGGCCGGAGAACCCCAAAAGGCACTATTGCTCATATATTATATTAGCAAATTCCGCCCTCAAAGTAAATGCAAACCCACTGGCAAAACGCAACAAAATTTCAAGAAATTTTTTGGTGCTTTTTTACGCTTGTGTTTTTTGTTGCATCTAACCTGACAGATTATTAAGAATCCGGCTTTTTTGCTGTATTTTTCTTAATTTATCCTCAATTTTGAATTGACAACCGGCGCTTTGTTGCCGTAAACTTGAACCAGCATCATTATCATCTGGAAAGGACGCAAATACGATGGACGCTGCACATTTTGAAAAGACGCTCACAAGTGAGGTGCTGTTCGAGGGCCGGGTGGTCACCCTGACCAAAGATACCGCCCTTTTGGAAAATGGAAAGACCGCCACCCGCGAGGTGGTCCACCACCACGGCGGGGCCTGCATCGTGCCCTACTTTGAGGACGGCACCATCTGCATGGTGCGCCAGTTCCGCTACGCCATGCAGCAGGAGCTGTGGGAGCTGCCCGCCGGCAAGCTGGAAAAAGGGGAGGATCCCTTTGAAGCCGCCAAGCGGGAGCTGGAGGAGGAGTGCGGCCTGACCGCCGACAAGTACACCTCCCTGGGCGAGTTCTATCCCACCGTGGGCTATGATACCGAGATCATCTACACCTGGGTGGCCACCGGTCTGCACGAGACCCGGATGCATCTGGATGCGGACGAGTTCCTGACCCCTGACCGGGTGCCGCTGACCCAGGCCTATGAGATGGTGATGCGCGGCGAGATCAAGGATGGCAAGACCATTGCAGGCGTGCTCAAGCTCAAGGCCCTGCTGGACGAGGGCAAGCTGTGAACATTCTCTACGAAGATACCGCCCTTGTGGTGCTGGACAAGCCCGCCGGGCTGACCAGCGAGGAAGGCGTGCCCGCTGCCCTGCGCCAGCGGTGGGGCAGGCCGGATGCATACGTTGGGGTCATCCACCGGCTGGACACCGGCGTTTCAGGGCTGATGGTCTATGCCAGAACCCCCGGAGCCGCAGCTGCCTTGACAAAGCAGGTGACGGAGAGCCAGCAGGCCTATGCCATTCTGGACGGCAGGGCAGAGGCTGGCCCCGGTGCACCGGCACAGCCCTGCTTTCTTAAAACATACCGGGCCGTGATCGCAGGCGGGCCGGACGAAGCGCTGCCACCCGAGGGCATCCTGCGGGATTACCTGTTCAAGGACAGCCGGAAAGGCCGGGTCTTTCCGGTAAAGCGCCCCCGCAAGGGGGTGCGGGAAGCCGTTCTGGAATACCGCATCGTGGAGACAGCCCCGGACGGTTCCCTGAGCCTTGCGGAGATCACGCTCCACACCGGGCGGACGCATCAGATCCGGGTGCAGTTTGCCTCCCGGAAGCACCCGCTTTACGGAGACGGCAAATATGGCAGCCGGTTCAAGGGGGACATTGCCCTGCAGAGCGCAGGGCTGCAGTTCGTCCACCCGGAGACCGGCAAGCCCATGGCCTTTTCTCTGCCCCTGCCCGCCGCCGCACCGTGGAAGGAGTTTTTGGAATAAGGCTGTTGCACATGGTCAGCATCCTCGCCCTCTCCGTCACCTGCGGTGACACCTCTCCCAAAGGGAGAGGCCTTGGCAAAAAGATGAAGTTTGCGTGGACTGCCAAGGGCTCCCACTTTGGGGGAGCTGGCATCGCGTAGCGATGACTGAGAGGGCGAGCCCGCTAAAGGAATAATCATTTCAACTAGGTGAGTGATATGGAACAGCAATACAAGACCGACGCTGAAATTTACGCTGTACTGGAGCGGGAGATCATCGACCTGACCCTGCGGCCGGGCAGTTCGCTGAGTGAGAACCCGCTCTGCGCCCGCTTCGGGGCACCGCGTTCCATGATCCGGGTGGTGCTGCAGCGGCTGCAGGAGAATGGGCTGGTGAAGATCGTGCCCTACAAGGGTACCACTGTGACCCGGCTGAACCGGGAGATCGTGGATGAGCTTATCTACGAGCGCACCGCCGTGGAAGCCCGCGTCCTGCGGGACTTCTCGCCCAAGTGTACGCCGGAACAGCGGGCGCTCATCCGGCGGCGGGCCGATGCCTACGCCGCGCTGGCCCGCGCCGAAGAGATCGACTACAACAAGCTCTATGAGGCAGACCGCCTGCTCCACGAGACATGGTTTGCTGCCATGGGAAAAATGTATCTGTGGCGCACCTTACAGAACGCCCACGCCGATTACAGCCGCTTCCGGATGCTGGACACCATGACCAGCGGCGGGCTGGACGAGGTAATCGCCGACCACCAGAACATCATTACCGCCATTGAGCGGTGTGATCTTGCCGCCTTTGAGCCGCTGGTGGAACGCCACCTCTACGGTGGCATCCGGCGGCTGGGCTCTAAGCTCACCGGGGAATATGCCGACTACTTCGAGCCGGAAAAATAACGCACCCTTAAAAATGTTCCACGGGGAACAAAACCGGCACAGCGCCTGCCTGACGCTGTGCCGGTTTTCTTTGCTTCTTTTTCAGAAGAACACGCCGGAGATGAAAATTTCCAGCCCAATGCCGATGAGGATGACACCGCCCAGCACAGAGGCCTTGCCGGAGAGCTTTGTGCCGAACTTTTTGCCGATGCGCAGGCCCGCCATGCAGAGGAAGAAGGTGACGACGGCAATGATGCCGGAAGCCGTCAGCGCCATCAGCCAGCCATACTCCGCAATGGTAAAGCCGACCGAGAGGGCATCGATGCTGGTGGCCACGCCCTGCATGAAGAGGGCACCGGCACTCAGCGCGGCGGCTTCCTCGGTTTCCTCGCCCCGGATGCCATCGATCAGCATCTTGCCGCCGATATAGCCCAGCAGGGCAAGGGCGATCCAGGGAATGAACGTTTCAAAGGAAGAGAACATCTCCACGATGGTATGGACGCAGACCCAGCCTGTCATGGGCATCACGGCCTGAAACACGCCAAAGGTGCCCGCAATGATGCACATCCTTTTTCGGGACATGCCGGGGTCATGCAGACCGTTTGCCATCGAGACCGAAAACGCGTCCATGGCAAGGCCCACGCCCAGCAGTGCACTGTTGAGAAAAAACAAAAAACTCCATTCCATAACTGAATGCCTCCTGAATCTGACCAAAATTACGGTGCGGCAAAAACAAAACCCGAGATCGGCGCGCGTGCACGTCCGGTCTCGGGTCATTTTTTACAAATGAACTCCATGTGTTGGGCGTGGTACTCCGCACCATAACACATGAGTCTCGCAAATGAAAGCAAGCCAGACAGCGGTGCTGTCATTGTGTTGACTTGCTGCGCCGTCTGCAAACAGCGCCTGCTACTCCCCCATGGGATTTTGTGATCGTTTCGTTAGTCTATCATATTTTCTGATAGAAGTCCAGGCTAACTTTTTTATTTTATCTGGCAGGAGAGGCTCAATCCTCAGCCGGTGCCTCGGAGGCGGAAGCCTCATCGGCTGCTTCCATGGCGGCCAGCTGCTCTGCGGTGGGCTCATCGCCCTCCTCAGCCTCTACTGTCTCGGTCTGGGCTTCATCGTCGTGGTCGGTACGGGCCAGGACCATGACCTTATCATTCTCGCCCAGACGCATGACACGGACACCGGAGCCGTAACGGCTCTGCACCGGGATCTCATTGGCGTGCAGGCGGATGATGATGCCCTCCTGGCTGCTCAGCAGCACGTCATCCACATCGTCCACGATCTTGACCGCGGCGACCTTGTCCTTGGAGGCATCGTAGTTGCGGATGCCCTTGCCGCCGCGGGCGGTGATGCGGTAGGTGTCGATGTCGGACCGGCGGCCCTTGCCGTTCTCAGTCACGGTCAGGATGGTGGCGTTCTCACGGCAGATGCAGACACCCACGACCTCGTCGCCCTCGGCCAGCTTGATGGCGCGCACGCCGTGGCCGCTGCGGCCCATGGGACGGGCATCTTCCTCATTGAAGCGGATGGCCTGACCGTTGCGGGTGGCAACGATGAGCATATCGTGGCCGGAGGTCAGTCTTGTCCAGGCCAGCGCATCCCCCTCGTTCAGGGCAATGCCGATCAGGCCGCTCTTGCGGATGTTGGCGTACTGCTCCAGCGGGGTGCGCTTGATGAGGCCCTGTTTCGTAACCATGGTCACGAAACCGCCCTCATTGGCCGTATCCTTGCTCTGGCAGAGCATGTTGGTGACCTTTTCGCCCTCGGCCAGCTGCAGCAGGTTGACGATGTTGGTGCCCTTGCTGGTGCGGCTGCCCTCGGCGATGGTGTAGCCCTTGATGCGGAACAGGCGGCCCTTATCGGTAACGAACAGGACATAATCATGGGTGGAGCCCACGAACATCTCCTGCACGATGTCCTCTTCCTTGCGGGTCATGCCGGAGATGCCGCGGCCGCCGCGCTTCTGGGCCTGATAAGTGGCCTTGAGCTGGCGCTTGATATAACCGGCCTCGGTCAGGGTATAAACGCACTGCTCTTCAGCGATCAGATCCTCGATATCCACTTCGCCGGTCACGGTCTCGATCTCGGTGCGGCGGTCATCGCCGAAGCGGCGCTTCATCTCCAGCAGCTCGCTCTTGACGATCTCGAGCACGCGGGCATCATCGGCCAGGATCTCTTCCCAATCCCGGATCTTGGCGTTCAGGGAGCCCAGCTCTTCCTCGATCTTCAGGATCTCCAGACCAGCCAGACGGCCCAGCTGCAGCTTGACGATGGCATCTGCCTGCGGGTCATCAAAGCCGAACTGCTCCATGATGGCAGCCTTGGCCTCGCTCATGCCGCCCTTGCAGGCACGGATGGTGGCGATCAGCTCATCCACAATGTCGGTGGCCTTCTTCAGGCCTTCCAGAATGTGGGCGCGTTCCCGGGCCTTTTTCAGGTCATACTGGGTGCGGCGGCGCACCACCTCGTCCTGGAACTCCACATACTTCTGGATCATCTGCTTCAGGGTCATCACCTTGGGCACCTTGTGGTCGATGGCCAGCATGATGACACCCACGGTATCCTGCAGCTGGGTGTACTGATACAGCTGATTCAGGACGACCTGGGGGTTGGCATCCTTGCGCACATCGATCACGATGCGCATTCCCTTGCGGTTGGTCTCATCGTTCAGGTCACTGATGCCCTCGATCCGCTTTTCCTTGACCAGGTCGGCAATGTTCTCAATGAGGCGTGCCTTGTTGACCATGTAGGGGATCTCGGTCACGATGATCTGGGCGCGGCCATTCTTCTTTTCCTCAATGGTGGCGCGGCCGCGCAGGGTGATCTTGCCGCGGCCGGTGGCGTAGGCAGCACGGATGCCGCTGCGGCCCATGATGATGCCGGCGGTGGGGAAATCGGGGCCCTTGATGTGCTCCATCAGGCCGGGCAGGTCGATGTCCGGGTCCTCAATATAGGCCACACAGCCGTCAATGACCTCGCTCAGGTTGTGGGGCGGAATGTTGGTGGCCATACCAACAGCGATGCCCTGACTGCCGTTGACCAGCAGGTTCGGGAAACGGCAGGGCAGAACGCTGGGCTCCTTCTTGGTCTCATCAAAGTTGGGGTCCCAGTCGATGGTATCCTTGTCGATATCGGTCAGCATCTCCACGGCCATACGGCTCATGCGGGCCTCGGTGTAACGGTAAGCAGCCGGGGGGTCGCCGTCCACAGAACCAAAGTTACCCTGACCATCCACCAGCGGGTAGCGCAGGGAGAAATCCTGTGCCAGACGGACCATGGCATCGTAAACGGATGCGTCGCCGTGGGGGTGGTAGGAGCCCAGCACCGCACCAACGGTGTCGGCGGATTTGCGGTATGCATGGCTGGGGTCGTTGCCGCGCTCGTGCATGGTATACAGGATGCGGCGGTGGACAGGTTTCAGGCCGTCGCGCACATCGGGCAGGGCGCGGGACACGATGACTGACATGGAGTAGTCCAGGAACGCGGTCTCGATCTCCTTCTTGACATCGCGGATGATCTTTTTGGTACCGCTGCCCGGTATCATCACATAATCTTCTTCCATTGTTTCCTCCAATTACACATCCAGCTTCGCGTACTGGGCGTTGGTCTCGATAAAGCGGCGGCGGGGCTCCACCTGGTCGCCCATCAGGATGGTAAAGGCTTCATCGGCCTTTTCGGCATCCTCAATGGTGATCTGAACGATGACGCGGTTATCGGGGTTCATGGTGGTTTCCCACAGCTGTTCGGGGTTCATCTCACCAAGGCCCTTATAGCGGTTGACCTTTGCGCCGGGCATCTCCTGCGAGAGGATGGCCATTTCAGCATCGTTGTAGGCGTACTTGATGGTGTTGCCCTTCTGCACCTTGAACAGGGGCGGCTGGGCGACATAGACATGGCCCTGCTCGATGAGGGGGCGCATATAGCGGAAGAAGAAGGTCAGCATCAGGGTGCAGATGTGAGAACCATCAACATCGGCATCGGCCATGATGAACACTTTATCATACCGCAGCTTGGAGATATCGAATTCCTCGCCGATGCCGCAGCCCAGAGCCAGCACAACGGGCATCAGCTTATCGTTGCCGTAGATGCGGTCCGCGCGGGCCTTTTCCACGTTCAGCATCTTGCCCCACAGGGGGAGGATGGCCTGAATGGCAGAGTCACGGCCCAT
Source organism: Faecalibacterium sp. Marseille-Q0746 (assembly GCF_017377595.1). Classification (NCBI taxonomy): domain Bacteria; kingdom Bacillati; phylum Bacillota; class Clostridia; order Eubacteriales; family Oscillospiraceae; genus Faecalibacterium; species Faecalibacterium sp. Marseille-Q0746. Next base: position 41,704 of record NZ_JAFREI010000011.1, read on the forward strand.
CTTGGCGGAGCCGCCTGCAGAGTCACCCTCGACGATGAAGATCTCGGTGCGGGTGGGGTCTTTTTCACGGCAGTCGGCCAGCTTGCCGGGCATCCGGCTGGTCTCCAGCGCGCTCTTGCGGCGCACCAGCTCCCGGGCCTTTTTGGCGGCGGCGCGGGCGCGGGCTGCCTGGGTGGCCTTTTCAAAAATGGCCTTTGCCACGCCGGGGTTCTCCTCAAAGAACTCCATCAGCTTGGTGTACACCATGTTGGAAACAAGGGTGCGGATCTCGGTATTGCCCAGCTTTGCCTTGGTCTGGCCCTCAAACTCCGCCTCCTGCAGCTTGACGGAAATGACGCAGATGAGGCCCTCGCGGACATCGGAGCCGGAAAGGTTCTCGTCCTTATCCTTCAGCAGGCCGTGGCTGCGGCCGTAATCGTTGAACACACGGGTCAGGCTGGTGCGGAAGCCCTCTTCATGGGTGCCGCCGTCCGGGGTGTTGACGTTGTTGGCAAAGCTCAGCAGCAGCTCGTTATAGCTGGAATTATACTGCAGCGCGATCTCGGCCATGCCCCGCTCGGTCTGGCCCTTGAGGTAGATGACATTGGGGTGGAGCACCTCCAGATTGCGCTTTTCGCCCAGATAGGTGACAAAGCTCTTGATGCCGCCCTCATAGCACATGACCTCGGTACGGTAGCAGGGGTCGCCCTCCTGGCCATCCTCCAGAACGGGGGTATAGAGCTCCCGCTCATCGGTCAGGGTGATCTTAACACCGGCGTTCAGGAAGCTCTCCTCGCGCAGACGCTTTTCCAGCGTCTCGAAGTTATAGACGGTGGTGTCCTTGAACATCTCGGGGTCGGGCTTGAAGGTAACGCGGGTGCCGGTGACCCCCTCGGCCACCGTGCCCAGACACTTCAGGGGGCCGTCCGGGTCGCCGCGGCGGAAGGTCTGCTCGTATTCATGGCCGTCGCGGCGGACATTGACCGTCAGCCACTCAGAGCAGGCGTTGACCACGGACGCGCCGACACCGTGCAGACCACCGGCCACCTTGTAGCCGGAGTTCTCGCCGCCGAACTTACCGCCTGCGTGCAGGATGGTATAGACGACGGTGACGGCGGGCAGACCGGTATCGGCCTGGATATCCACTGGGATGCCGCGGCCGTTGTCGGTGACCTGAATGATGTTATTCTTTAAGATCTTGACCTCAATGTGGTTGCAGTAGCCAGCCAGCGCTTCATCAATGGCGTTGTCCACGATCTCGTAGACCAGATGATGCAGGCCCCGCTCACCGGTGGAGCCGATATACATGCCGGGACGCTTGCGCACGGCCTCCAGACCCTTCAGGACCTGGATTTCGCTGGCATTATACTCATGGTCGGTCGCGGTTTCCACATTGGTGCTGGTGATGATTTCCTCTGCCATATCCTTTCTCCCTTTACTTGATATTTTTTCAATCGATTGGATCGTTGTTGATTTTTTCAGAACGACATTTCGGTGCGCCGCTTCATGGCCGCGCTGGACAACTCCGAAAGATAAACGGTGTCCACGGGGGCATCGGCCAGAACATAACACTGGGGCAGGTCATCCGAAAGGCTGACCACGGCCCCGTTCTTCTGGGCATAGTTGAGAAATTCCCGCCCCCGGGGGGAGACGGTGGTGGTCTCCAGATTGAAGATGCCGATGATATCACGGTCATTCAGGACATAGTCCCGGCCCAGATGGATATACATTGCGTATATTCTCCCGCAGATGCAGACTGCATATTCTGTCGCATTCTCCGCATTCTATGCAATGCAGCGATGCAACATTTCTTCATTTCAGATTTTACTCAGGACACCGCCGTTCATGCGGTAGACCTCGCCATCCGTTTTCAGGAAGGCCGTATCGTCACAGCTGGTGACAAAGGTCTGCTTTTCCCGCATCCGGGTCAGCAGATACTGCTTGCGGCCATCATCCAGCTCACTGAGCACGTCGTCCAGCAAGAGGACGGGGTGCTCGCCGGTGATGGCGGCAGCGGCGGCGGCTTCGGCCATTTTCAGGCTGAGCACCACACTGCGCTGCTGCCCCTGGCTGGCAAACACTCTGGCGGGCTGGCCGTCCAGCAGCAGTTCCAGATCTTCCCGGTGGGGGCCGCACAGGCTCTGCCCGGCCCGTACTTCCTCATTCTGGCGGGCTTTCAGCAGGGCTGCCAGACCACCCGGCTCAAACTGGGCGGCATACCGCAGCTCCATCCGCTCTGCCCCATGGGAAAGCTCCTCGTAATTGGCGCAGGCCAGCGGAGCCAGCCGTTCCAGGTAGGCCCGCCGCCGCCGCTGGATGGCTTCCCCCTGCGCGGCAAGCTCGGTGTTCAGCACCTCGAGCAGGGCCATTTTTTCGGCGTAGGGACGTTCCTGCCCGGCAGGGGAGCGGCGCAGCAGAGCGTTTTTCTGCTGCAGGGCCCGCAGATAGCGGCGGTACACGGTCAGGTAGCCGGGGTAGAGCTGGCAGAGGGCGGCATCCAGAAATTTGCGCCGCCCCTCGGGCGCTCCCTTGACCAGGCTCAGGTGGCCAGGGTCAAACACGACAGCCGGAAAACTGCCGGCAAGCCCTGCTGCCCGCCTGGGGGCTGCTCCGTTCACTGAGGCGTACCGCCCGGGCCGCTGGGAATCCGGGGTACCAACTGTCAGCCGGACACGGTTCGGCTCGTCAGGCTCCTGTTCCTCCTGCTGTGCCCGGAGCGTGGAAGCTTCCAGCACAGCAAAAGGCTCACCCCGCCGCACCAGCTCTGCATCCTTGCCGCCCCGGAAGCTCTTGCCGCCGGTCAGCAGCCAGATGGCCTCCAGCAGGTTGGTCTTGCCCTGGCCGTTGTTGCCGCAGATCACAGTCAGCTCCCGGCCCGGGGTCAGGCTTGCCGATGCGATATTGCGGTAATTCGTTACTTCTAAGGAAAGCAGGCGCATGGTTTACTGGCCCTGTCCCACTTCCACGGTCTGGCCGTCCAACTCGATGACATCCCCGGCGCGGCACTTTTTGCCCCGCATGGTGCAGACCTCACCGTTCACCTTGACAGCACCGCCCTGCACCAGCTCCTTGGCTTCGCCGCCGGTCTCACACAGACCCGCATATTTCAGCAGGGCATCCAGCTTGATAAATTCCGTATGGATGAGAATTTTTTGCATTTTTATGCCTCTCAATCATTCTTGAAGCGGACAGGCAGGACCAGATACAAAAAGTCGCTGCCCTCGGTAGGCAGAACCTTGACCGGGCTCAGCGGGCCGCTGATCTCCAGCTTGACCTGCTCGGTGCGGGCGTTGCGCAGGGCATCCAGCAGATAGCGGTTGTTGAAACCGATCTCCACCTCATCGCCCTCGCACTGCGCGTTGAATTCATCCACCACGCGGCCCAGATTGGTCTGGCAGCGGACCACCACTTTACCCTCTGTAAAACTGATGCGGAGGGGATTTTTTAAACGCTCTGTAATGATCAGGGAGGCACGCTCGATGGTCTCGATGAACTCCTTGGTGTCCAGAACCACGCTGGTGCGGCTGCCATTGGGGATCACGTTGTGGTAGTTGAGGAACTCGCCCTCGATCAGGCGGCTCATGATGGTGTAACCGGCGGTGGTGAACACCACATAGCGGCGGTTGGCGGAGATGTGCACGGTCTCCTCGTCGTCGTTGGCCAGCAGGTGGGAGACCTCGTTCATGGTCTTGCTGGGTACGATGATACGGATCTCTTTTATGGCTTCCACCGGCCGTTCCACAATGGCCAGACGGTAGCCGTCCAGCGCAACAACGGTCAGCTTATCCGGCGAGATCTCAAATAATTCACCGGTATGTGCAGGTTTTTTCTCATCCTGACTGACGGCGTACAGGGTGCGCTCGATCATATCACGGAGCACGCCGGTCTTGATGTTCAGAGTCTCCTCGGCCCCGGTATTGGGCAGCTCGGGGAAATCGGTGGGGTTCATAGATTGGATCTCGAACTGTGCCACACCGCTCTGGATGGTGGTTTTTCCGTTTTCGGCAGATTGGATGTTGATCTGGCCGGAAGGCATCCGGCTGACCATGCTGCTGAGCAGCTTGGCGTTCAGCACCACCTCGCCGGGCTCTTTGACATTGGCATCAATGGTGGTCACGATGCCCATTTCCAGGTCGTAGCCGGTCAGGGTGAGCTGGAAGCCTTCGGCTTTCAGCAGGATACCCTCCAGTACCGGGATGGTGGAGCGCAGGGTAACAGCTTTGGAAACGCCGTCAATGGCTGCACTCAGCAGGGTCTTATCACAGATGATGTTCAATTGCGCGTCTCTCCTTATTTTGGATTCAAGTTTTGAGGTTCTTTCTCCCATAAAACAGGGACAAACCCTCCAAATCTATATTGAACTTGTTGTAGTATTCGTAGTAGGGGCTGGGGAAGATGTGGAAAAGTCGGAAAATGTGTGGAATGGTGCGGCTCCGTGGTTTTCCACCGGATTGTGAATGCAGTGTGAAAGGCTTGTGGAAAGGGCTGGAGCTGCTTTTCTTTCCACGGCGGGTGTGCAAAACAGAAGTTGAATGTTGAAAACTCGGTGGAAAGAGTGGAGAACTTTGTCGTCTGAACACAATATCTTGTTCTGTTTTCCCGGATTCCCCTGCATTTCTCCCCATATTTGGGGTTTTATCCCTTATGAGAGTATGACTTTTGCCCCCGCTTTCCCGTCAGGCCTTGACGTTCTTGATGATGTCGCTGACGGTTTCACGCAGGTGCTGGTCGTTCTTCATGTCCCGCTCCATGGTCTTGAGGGAGTAGACGATGGTGGAGTGGTCACGGCCCGAGAACTCCCGGCCGATCTCCTCCATGCTCATGCCGGTGACTTCGCGTAGGATATAGATCGCCACGCGTCGGGCGGATGCAACGTTGGCGTTCCGCTTGGTGCCCCGGATGTCAGCAGGGGAGACGTTGAAGGTGCGAGAGACCTCGCCCACGATCTTCTCGATGGTCACGGGCACGGGCTGGGTCTCGTTGAGGATGTCCTTGATGGCATTCTGTGCCACGCTGATGACAGGCTGGATGCCCTCCAGCATGTAGTAGGCGTTCAGCTTTTTCACTGCGCCCTCCAGCTGGCGGATGTTGTTTTTCAGGTGGTTGGCGATGAATTCCGCCACGTCCTCGGGCAGATCCAGGTGGAGCAGCTCGGCCTTGCGCTTGACGATGGCCACGCGGGTCTCGAAATCAGGCGGCTGGACATCGGCGGTCAGGCCCCACTCAAAGCGGGTGCGCAGGCGCTCCTCCAGGCTCTTGATCTCCTTGGCCGGGCGATCAGAGGCGATCACGATCTGCTTGTGGGCATCGTGCAGGGAGTTGAAGGTGTGGAAAAACTCCTCCTGGGTGGACTCCTTGCCGGCGATGAACTGGATATCGTCCACCAGCAACAGGTCGGCCACGCGGTACTTCATCCGGAAGTCCTCGGTGCTGCCGGCGCGGATGGCGGCGATCAGCTCATTGGTGAACTGCTCGCAGGTAACGTACATGATAACGAAATCGGGGTGGGTGCGCTTGATCTCGGTCTGGATGGCCGTGAGCAGATGGGTCTTGCCCAGACCGGAGCCGCCGTAGATGAACAGCGGGTTATAGGCCCCGGAGGGGTTGGCCGCAACCGCCTGCGCCGCAGCAAACGCAAACTGGTTGGAGGGACCCTTGATGAAGTTCTCGAAGGTGAACTCGTAATTGCCCTGGGGCGAGGCGGGGTTTGCCTCGTACTGCTGGGCCAGCACCACCTCATGGGGCGGGGTGCTGGGCACCACCAGCGTGATGTCCACGTCAAAGCCCAGCACGGTCTTAAAGGCCTCTTTCAGCAGGCCGAGGTAGCGGTCGGTGACGATCTTGCAGATAAAATCGTTGCGCACCGACAGGGTGATATGGCTCGAGTCCTCAAAGCTGATGGGCTCAAGTCCGTCGATGTAGAGATTATAGGTCGGCTCGGCCATCTGCGTTTTGCAGTATGCCTGGGCGGCCTCTAAAACGTCCTTGAAAGAATCCATAAAACATCCACTCCATTGAATTGGTCGAAGTTTTCAACAATGCTGCTGATACCCCGTTAGTATACCACAAAAATCTCCCTGCGTCTATATTCTATAATGTAATTTATAATACATAAGAAAAGACGCTCCATCGTGCCCTCGCGGCTCTTGTGTTCAAGGCGGTTTTTGGCCACAAGATATGGTGGAAGAAAAGTTTTCCACGGAGAACCGGTGAAAAAGTTGAAAGCTTTTTCACAAAGAAATTTGAAAAAAGTTTGCTGGAAAGTGAAAAAAATGCTTGACAGAAGGGGATAGTGTGCGATATACTGTTGAATTGCAAGCCTGTCCCCAATTTGGGACCAGAAATACCCCATTACCGGGGACGAGTTTTTACGGAGGATACAACCATGAAGAGAACTTTTCAGCCCAAGAAGCGTCATCGCAAGGAAGTTCATGGCTTTCTGACCCGCATGAGCACCAAGAACGGCCGCAAGGTCATCAATGCTCGCCGTGCTAAGGGCCGCAAGAGCCTGACCGTCTGATCCCGCTTTGCCAGGGATCCGGCGCAGAATTGAACATGCGCACAAAAGACTGCTGATCCTGAATTGGCGGTCTTTTTCTTATTTTGGACGTTCTGCGCGCGGAATAACTAAAAATTTGGCAAAAGATTTGGCACAAAAAACGCTCGGACAGCCTTTTCATGTCGGCGTTTTTTTGCTATACTGAATTTTGAACTTTGCCTTTAGGGAAGTTCTGCGATTTTTTAACCGAAAAGGAGGCGACGGAGCAGTGCGCTATCGTCCCATCCGCCGCAACAGCGAGTTTGGCCGCGTGTATGCCCGCGGCAAGTCCTATGTGAACCCGGCGCTGGTGCTGTATGTGCTCAAGACCCGCGGCAAAAAGACCCGCGTGGGCCTGACAGCCACCAAAAAGATCGGCCATGCCGTCCAACGCAACCGCGCCCGCCGCGTGATGAAGGCTGCCATTGATGAGCATCTGGATCAGAACATCGGCGGCTATGATCTGGTGTTTGTGGCCCGGGGCATGACCCCCCGCCTGAAGAGCTGGCAGCTCAGCGAAGTGGTGGCCAGGCTCTTTGCCCAGGCCGGCCTGCCCGACAAGGCAAAGCAGCCGGGCGCAAAGCCCCCTGCCACGGTCCCGCCCGCAGACCGGGCCGCAAAACAGTGAATCCCGTCTCCCGCGTCTGCCGGAACGCGCTCTGTGCGCCCATCCGGTTCTACCAGCGCTTTATCAGCCCGGGGCTGGGCCGCAACTGCCGCTTTACCCCCACCTGCAGCCAGTATGGCATAGAAGCCATCCAGACTCATGGCTGCATCAAGGGCTTGCTGCTCACCGCCTGGCGCATCGCCCGGTGCAACCCCCTTGGCCGGTGGGGCTTTGACCCGGTGCCGCCCAAAGGTCGCTGGGTGAGCCCGGAGCGGAGACTGTCCCCGGCAAAGCTGTTCCGGGGGCGGCACGGTTAAGCAGCGTGCTTATGATACACGGCTCCTATGTACAACCTCTCCGTCATTGCTTCGCAATGCCACCTTCCCTGGTAGGGGAGGCTTTGGCAGTCCGATTCAGTTGACGGTTTTGCCAAGGGCTCCCCTATTAGGGGAGCTGGCAACGCCGCAGGCGTTGACTGAGAGGTTTAATCCGTTCTTATGCTTCTTGTGACGCTCCGCACTGTGGGCGGGGTGTCCTTCTCATAAAAATCTAAACGTCCCGCACCACAGGCGGGGCAGAATGGACGAAACTATGAATCCTTTGTACATCCTGGGCTGGCCCTTGGGCTATGTAATGGAGTGGATCTACAAGCTGATCCCCAACTACGGCTGGGACATCATCCTGTTCACCCTGCTCATCACCGTAATCAAGATCCCCCTCCAGCTCAACCAGCAGAAGAGTATGGCCCGCATGAGCGCTTTCCAGCCCATGGTGGCCGAGATCCAGAAAAAGTACCGCGACAAGCCCGAAAAGCAGCAGGAAGAGCTGATGAAGCTGCAGGAGCAGGGCTACAAGCCCACCGCAGGCTGTATGCCCATGCTGGTCAACTTCCTGGTCATGTTCGGCGTTATCGAGGTGGTGTACCGCCCGCTGCAGCGCATCTTCCACATTGGTGCCGATGCCCTGACCGCCGCAGGTGAGGCCCTGACTGCCATGGGCATCAGCTTTACCACCGTGACCCGCGACACCAACATCATTGCACAGGTCATTGCAGGCGAGAGCACCGTTTCCTCCTGCTTCACCCCGGATCAGGTGGCTACCATCACCGAGTTCGGCCAGCACATGGATTTCTTTGGCATCGACCTGACCCGTGTGCCCCAATACAGCCTGGCTGCAGAGAACCTGCCCCTGCTGATCCTCCCGGTCCTGGCGATCGTGACCATGTTCCTGTCCACCCACATCAGCATGAAGGCCAGCGGCCAGGAGATGCAGGGCAGCATGAAGCTGACCATGTATATGATGCCGCTGATGTACGTCTTCTTCTGCTTCACCGTGCCCAGCGCTTTCTCTCTGTACTACGTTGTTTCCAACATCCTGATGACCGTGCAGAGCCTGTTGATGAAGAAGATCTACGACCCTGAGAAGATGAAGGCAGAGGTCGCCGCCGAGATGGCTGCCCGCAAGAAGGAGCAGAAGCGCGGTGTAAAGAGCACCACCATCAAGGTCACGGATGAAAAGACCGGCGAGGTCGTGGAGAAAAATATCTCCGCCAGCGAAATGAACAAGCGCCGCCTGGAGTATGCCCGCAAGCTGGATGAGGAGCGCTATAAGGACGAGCGCACCGTTCCGCTGAGCGAGCTGGAAAACAAGAAGGAGGATTGACGGTTATGATCCGTACTCAGGAAGCGACCGGCAAGACGGTCGATGAAGCCCGCGCAAAAGCCTGCGCCCTGCTGGGCGTGCAGGCCGACGACCTGAATGTGAGCTATGAAGTGCTCGAAATGCCTCAGAAAACTGGTTTTCTGGGCCTGAAGACCACCCCCGCCAAGGTGCGTGTGAGCGTGGAAGAGCCCGATGCCCCGGCCGCTCCCGTGGTGGAGGAGAAGGTGGAGCCTGAGGTGAAGCCTGTTGTGGAGGAAACTCCCGCTGAGGAACCCAAGGCCGAAGAGCCTGTCGCTGCCCCTGTGGCAGAGGAGGCCGCTCCCGTTGAGGAGACTGCTGACCCCGCCGCAGAGGGTGAGGAGCCGGAAGTTCCCATCAACATCGAAGAGAACGCCAAGGTCAAGGCCGCTGTGGACTACCTGAAGGAAGTCATTGCCCTGATGGGCGTGGAGAATGTTACCTTCAGCGCCGTGCAGAAGGGCGAGGCCACCATCATCCGTCTGGATGGCGAGAAGCTGGGTGCCCTGATCGGCCGCCGCGGCGAGACCATGGAGAGCCTGTCCTATCTGGCAAGCCTGGTGGCCAACCGTCTGGAAGGAGATTACATCAAGCTGGGCCTGGATGTGGCCGGCTACCGCGACAAGCGTGAGAATGACCTGACCGTGCTGGCACAGCGCATTGGCAACAAGGTGCGCAAGACCGGCCGCAGCTTTGCCATGGAGCCCATGAACCCCTACGAGCGCCGCATCATCCACTCTGCCATCGGCAAGATGGAGGGTGTGCGCAGCGAGAGCAAGGGGGAGGGGCGTGACCGCCGTGTGGTCATCTATTCCACTGCTCCCGATGCCCAGACCGACAACACCTACGGCGAGCGCCGCCCGCGGGGCAATGGCCGCCGCCCCGGCGGCAACCGCAATGGCGGCTTCCGCGGCGGACGCGGCAGCAGCCCCCGGAATGGCGGTCCCCGCAATGGCCGCCCCGCAGGCAGCCGCGGTCCTCGTCCTTCCAGTGTGCCCGAGCGCACCTATGCTCCCCGTGACGCAGAGACTGCCGCACCCGTGGCACCCAAGCGTACCGAGCGCGTGGATGATTTTGCCGATTTCAGCTTTGGCAAGATCGAGCTGTAAACTCCGCTGAGTTTTGCACAATGCTGCCCCCTTCCGGTGGAAAACTGGAAGGGGGCTTTTTGTCTCTTTCCTTTTTCGTCGCTTCGTGATACAATAATTCTGATTTGAGAGCGGAGGGAGAGCACCAACATGGAACATTCAACGATCGCGGCCATTGCAACCGCGCCCGGCGCAGGCGGCATTGCCGTGGTGCGTCTTTCCGGCCCGGAGAGCTATGCCGTGGCGGCAAAGGTGTTCCACCCGGCCAACCCGGCAAAGCGGGTAGAAGATGCCAAGGGCTACACCGCTCTGTTTGGGCATTTCATGGAAGGGGAGGAAGCCTTTGACGAGGGCGTGGCACTCTTCTTCCGGGCACCTCACAGCTACACCGGCGAGGATGTAGTGGAGCTTTCCTGCCACGGCGGCAGTGCGGTGGCCCGGCGGCTGGTGGAAAGCTGCATCGCAGCCGGTGCCGCCCCCGCCGCCCCCGGCGAGTACACCCGCCGCGCCTTCCTCAACGGCAAGCTGGGGCTGACCCAGGCCGAGGCCGTTATGGACCTGATTTCTGCCGATGGCCGACAGGGTGCGGCGCTGGCCAATGCCTCCCTGAACGGCGCGCTGGCGAAGAAGATCGGGGCTGAAAAGGATGCCCTGACCGCCCTGCAGGCCCATCTGACTGCCTGGGTGGATTTCCCCGAGGAGGACGTTCCCGCGCTGGAGGATGCCCAGCTGATATCCACCCTGACTGCCGTGAAGGGAGAGCTGGACACCCTCATCCGGAATTATGATGCCGGTGCTGTCCTGCGGGAGGGTGTGGACTGTGCCATCGTGGGGCGGCCCAATGCGGGCAAGTCCACCCTGCTCAATCTGCTGGCCGGGTTCGACCGGGCCATCGTCACCCCCGTGGCGGGCACCACCCGGGATGTGGTGGAGCAGGCCGTCCGGCTGGGGGACATCCGGCTGAACCTGTTCGACACGGCCGGTCTGCGGGAGACCGAGGATGCGATCGAGGCCGAAGGTATCCGCCGCAGCTGGAAAAAGCTAGAAGAGGCAGGGCTGATCCTGGCGGTGTTCGATGGCTCTGAGCCCCTGACCCGGGAGGATCTTGCGTTGGCGCAGCGGTGCGCCGGTCGCCCGGCCATTGCACTGGTCAACAAAGAGGACAAGCCCACTCAGTTTGACGCAGAGATCATTGCAGGCGATTTTGCCATGGTGATCCCGGTCTGCTGCCAGGAAGAGGGGAGCCGCAGGGTGATCGCTGCTGCCGTTGCCCGCCTGCTGGGCACCAACAACATCGACCCCCACGCTGCCAGCCTCTCGGGCCAGCGCCAGCTTGCCGCCGCCACCCGTGCGCGGGATGCAGTGGCCGGTGCGCTGGATGCGGTCAGCGGCGGGTTCGGACTGGATGCTGTATCGGTCTGTGTGGACGATGCGCTGGATGCCCTCTGTGACCTCACCGGCGAAAATGCGTCGGAGAATGTCATCAATGAAGTGTTTGAGCGGTTCTGTGTGGGGAAGTAATGAGGAATGTTCTCTTTTGCGTGCCAAAAGAGAACCAGAAAAGCACCCGCTACTTTCGAAGCGCGGGAGGCACGAACTAGGGGCTGCTCGCCCCTAGTGACCCCAAAGAAGTGAGCTCCAAACAAAAATGCTGGAGATTCGCGCTCCCGCGCGAAGATCTCTTAACCGTATTTTTGCTTTCCACCGATTTGAAGTCGCTGCGCGACGGGCTGTGTAGGTACAGTTTCGATTGTTCCATTGACAATAGAGGGAATCCGAAAAAGTTATGAACCATTTAGGAGATTATGATGTGATCGTAATAGGCGCGGGCCACGCTGGCATTGAAGCGGGCCACGCTGCTGCCACGCTGGGTGCCAAAACGGCGGTGTTTACCATGAGCCTGGATGCCATTGGCAACATGCCCTGCAATCCCAGCATCGGCGGAACTGCAAAAGGAACGCTGGTACGCGAATTGGATGCGCTGGGCGGTGTGATGGGCCTTGCGGCGGATGCCACCTACCTGCAGAGCCGGATGCTGAACAAGGGCAAAGGCCCTGCCGTTCATGCCCTGCGCGTTCAGACCGACCGCAAGCGCTACCACGAATATATGAAGCACGCCCTTGAACTTACACCCGGCCTTGCCATCCATCAGGCCGAGGTGGTGGGCATTGAGGTGGAGAACGGCCATGTCAAGGGCGTTGTGACCCAGCTGAACGGGGAGTACAGCGCAAAGTGTGTGGTCATTGCCACGGGCACCAATCTGGGTGGAAAGATTTTTGTCGGTGATGCGTGGTATGCTTCCGGCCCTGACGGGATGCACGCCGCCAATGCCCTGACCGAAAGCCTGAAAGCCGCCGGTCTGCCTCTGCGGCGGTTCAAGACCGGTACGCCCGCCCGTGTCCACCGGAGAAGCATCGACTTCTCCAAGCTGGAGTGCCAGCCTGGCGACCCGGACAGCGAGCTGCAGCCCTTCAGCTTTCTGACGGATGCACCCATGCACAACAAGGTCGAATGCTGGATTGCCTATACCAACCCCGAGACCCACCGGATCATTCTGGACAACATCCAGCGCAGCCCGCTCTATGGCGGCATGATCGAGGGGGTTGGCCCCCGGTACTGCCCCTCCATTGAGGACAAGGTGGTGCGCTTTGCGGGCAAGGACCGGCACCCCATCTTTGTGGAGCCCTGCGGCGAGAACACAGAGGAGATGTATCTGCAGGGTGCGTCCAGCAGCCTGCCTGAGGATGTGCAGAACGCCTTTTACCGGAGCATTCAGGGCTTTGAACACATCGAAATCATGCGCCCGGCCTACGCCATCGAGTATGACTGCGTAGACCCGACCAGCCTGGAAGCCACGCTGGAGAGCAAGGTGGTGCGGGGCCTGTATGGTGCAGGCCAGTTCAACGGCACCTCCGGCTACGAGGAAGCCGCAGCGCAGGGTCTGCTGGCAGGTCTGAACGCCGCCCGCAGTGCAAAAGGGGAGAGCCAGCTGATCCTGGAGCGTCAGACCAGCTATCTGGGTACGCTGGTGGATGACCTTGTCACCAAGGGGGTCATGGACCCCTACCGCATGATGACCAGCCGGAGCGAGTACCGCCTGACTCTGCGGCAGGACAACGCCGATCAGCGGCTGACCCCCATTGGCCGGGAGTATGGTCTGGTGCAAGATGACCGCTGGGCAAAATACCAGCACACCCAGAGCATTCTGGAAGCGGAGCGCCGCCGCCTGCACGAGACCCACCTGCGCACCGCTGACCTGCGCGCTGCCATGGAAGCAGCTGGGCTGACCCCTGCCGCTGAGGGCGGCATTGCCGAGGAGCTGCTCCGCCGCCCTGAGATCAGCTACCCGCTGTTGGCGGGGGTGATCGGCTGGGGCGAGGGCATCACCCCCATGCTGGCCGAGCGGCTGGAGACCGAGATCAAGTACGCAGGCTACATTGCCCGGCAGGATCGGATGATCCGTGACGTGGCCCGCCACGAAAAGACCCTGATTCCCGCAGATTTTGAGTATGCTGACCTGACTGGCCTGACGCTGGAGGCCCGTGAGAAGCTGACCCGCATCCGCCCGAAGAATCTGGGGCAGGCGGGCCGCATCCCCGGTGTGTCGCCCTCCGATGTGGCGCAGCTGAGTATTGCTTTAACAGTGAGAGAGAAAACCTAATGCAATGCCAAGGCCTCTCCTACTAGGAGAGGTGGCAGTGCGTAGCACTGACGGAGAGGTTGGACGAAGGATAGCATAACCTCTGTACAACCTCTCAGTCGCCTGCGGCGACAGCTCCCCTGGCAGGGGAGCCATTGGTAGAAAGAGAAAAGAATTGCCTAAAACGAAAAGGGACAGATAAATGATCGACAAGAACAGATTAGAGCAAAAATGTTCCATGTGGAACATTGCGCTGACCGGGGAACAGCTGGACCAGCTGGATGCCTTTGCGCAGATCCTGGTGGACTACAACCAGAAGGTCAATCTGACCGCCATTACCGACCCGGAGGGCATTGAGGACAAGCACTTCCTCGACAGCCTGCTGTTTGCCAGCCAGCCCGAGGTGGCAGGGAAGATGGTGGACGTGGGTGCCGGTGCTGGATTCCCGGGTATCGTGACAAAGATCTACAAGCCCGAGCTGGAGCTGACCCTGATGGAGCCCACTGGCAAGCGGGTGGAGTTTTTGAAGTATGCCTGCGCTCAGCTGGGCCTGACCGGGGTGGAGTTTGCCAAGGAGCGCGCCGAGGAAGCCGCCCGCAAAGCATGGCGGGAGCAGTTTGATTTGGCCTCTGCCCGTGCGGTGGCGGCTCTGCCCATGCTGGCCGAGTACTGCTTACCGCTGGTCAAGGTGGGTGGCAGCTTCCTTGCCATGAAAGGCGCTTCCGGCGAGGAGGAGCTGGCTGCAGCCCGCGGTGCCATCCGGAAGCTGGGCGGCGAGTACAAGGAGACCCGCACCCTGCATCTGCCGGGCGGCGATACCCGCACCCTCATCCTCTGCAAAAAGATTTCGCAAACTCCGACAGCCTACCCCAGAAACGGTGGAAAGATCGCAAAGTCTCCGCTGAAATAACGCAAAACCGCAAGATAAATGCCAAGCCCTGCCGAACGATTCTTCTGGCAGGGCTTTTTGATTTCTGATACACTGGAACTGCAATGAATAAGTTTTCCACTGTTTCCCGGGAAACGGTGGAAAACTGCGTCACATTTCAGCGAAAGGGGAAAGAATCATGTTTGAATGGAAGAAATCTGCCGGAAAGATCTACACCCTGCCTGTGGAAAGCATCCGTCCCTCGCCGTTTCAGGCTCGGACTGTTTTTGATGAAAAGGAGCTGGCGGGGCTGGCCCAGAGCATCCGGGAAAACGGCCTGCTTCAGCCCATCTCGGTGCGGAAGGTCGAGGGTGGTTACGAGCTGGTGGCAGGGGAGCGGCGGCTCCGCGCCTGCAAGCTGGCCAGGATGGAGACCATCCCGGCCATCCTCTGTGACTGCGGCGACCAGCGGACTGCGGCGCTGGGGCTGCTGGAAAACATCCAGCGGGAAGACCTGAACCCCTTTGAGCAGGCACAAGGGCTGCGGGATGTGATCGCCCTTTGGGACTGCACCCAGGCCGAGGCGGCCAAGCGGCTGGGCATGGCACAGCCCACCCTTGCCAACAAGCTGCGGCTGCTGCAGCTGACCACCGACCAAAGGCAGTTCGTGCTGGACAATGGCCTGACCGAGCGCCACGCCCGGGCTGTCCTGCGCCTGCCCGAGAACCGGCGGAGCGAAGCCCTTATCACCATTGCCAAGCGGCGGATGAATGCCCGGCAGACCGACCTGTACATTGAGCAGGTGCTCAATGCCGCCGCCCCGGGCAGACACCGCATCTCCATGGTCAAGGATGTGCGCATCTTTGTCAACACCATCGACCATGCCATCCGGCTGATGACGGACAACGGTGTGCCTGCCACGGCCCACAGGGAAGAGCGGGACGGCTATATCGAATACACGGTGCGCATTCCAACCGCAGCCGCGCAAAGATAAAACGCATCGCAATTTTCACAAAAAATGCAATTCCACAGGGTTTTTACGCAAAATAATCGGAAAACCGGTTCAAAAAGCCGCGCTGATGTGCTATACTAGTCTTTAAAGGGGCTTTGCTGGCGGGAAAACAGCGGGGCCCGGCCTCGAATGTTCCACGTGGAACAAATAATTTTCCCGGGAGGAAACAAAGAGCGTGGCTAAAATCGTTGCAATTGCAAACCAAAAAGGCGGCGTGGGCAAGACCACCACGGCCGTGAACCTTTCGTCCTGCGTTGCGGCTCTGGGCAAAAAGACGCTCATCGTCGATCTGGACCCGCAGGGCAATACCACAACCGGTTACGGCATTCCCAAGCGGAGTGTCGATGTGGGTACTTATGAGCTGCTGATCGGTGAGGCGGAGGCAAAGGATGCCATCCGCAAGACCGAGTTCCGCACCGATGTCATCGGTTCCAACACCCGGCTTGCGGGTGCGGGTCTGGAAATGATCGATCTGCCGGGCCGCGAAAGCCGCCTGCGCAAGGCGCTGGCCTCGGTGCAGAAGGACTACGACTTCATCTTTGTGGACTGCCCGCCCAGCCTGGATCTGCTCACCCTGAACGGTCTGTGCGCCTGCGACAGCGTGCTTATCCCCATCCAGTGTGAGTATTACGCACTGGAGGGCCTGTCGGAGCTCATCAGCACCCTCAAGACCATCCGCAAGAAGTACAACCCCTATCTGGACATCGAGGGCGTGGTGTTCACCATGTTCTCCGGGCGGTTCAACCTGACGCTGCAGGTGGTGGATCAGGTCAAAAAGTATTTTGGCACCAAGGTCTACAAGACCACCATCCCGCGCACCATCCGCATCTCGGAAGCGCCCAGCTACGGCCAGCCCATCAATTTCTATGAGCCTAAGGGCAAGGGCAGCGAGGCCTATATGGATCTCGCCATTGAGTTCGTAAAGAACAACCGCCCGCATGAACCGGCACGCCGCCGCACAAAAGGGAACAGTGCCCCCGCTGAGCAGAAAAGCGCACTGGAACAAGTGAAGCAGGGGGAAGCGTAACCTATGGCAAAAAAAAGAGGAGGACTGGGCCGGGGCCTGGAAAGTCTGTTTGAGGACACAGCCCCCAGTTTTGAGTCCGATAACCGGATCGAGACACTGCCCCTGCGGGAGATCGAGCCGGACCCGGCCCAGCCCCGCAAGACCTTTGATGAGGAAACGCTGGCAGAGCTGGCGGCCAGCATCTCAGAGCACGGTTTGCTGCAGCCCATCGCGGTGCGGCCCCACGGGGTAGACCGCTATCTCATCGTGGCCGGTGAGCGCCGTTGGCGTGCCTGCCGGATGGCGGGCCTGACCGAGGCACCCGTCGTCGTGAGGGATGTTACGGATGAGCAGGCCATGGAGCTGGCGCTGGTGGAAAACCTTCAGCGCGAGGATCTGGACCCGGTGGAAGAAGCACTGGGCATCCGGGAGCTGATGACCCGCTGTGACCTGACCCAGGAGCAGGCCGCCCGCAAACTGGGCAAGAGCCGCAGTGCGCTGGCCAACAGCCTGCGTCTGCTCAACCTGCCCGAAACGGTGCTGGAGCTGCTGAAGGGCGGTTTCCTCACCACGGGCCACGCAAAGGTGGTGCTGGGCCTGCCCACCCCGGAGCTGCAGGAGCAGGCGGCACAGATCATTGCCGACCATGAGCTGAACGTCCGGCAGGCAGAGGCCCTGTGCAAAAAGCTGGCCAAGCCCCCCAAAGAGCCTGTGGAGCCCGCCCCGCGCGGCACCCTGCCTGTGGAGGTGGAGGAGAGCCTGAAGCAGGCGCTGGGCAGTGAGGTCAATGTGGCCTACCACGACGGCAAGGGCAAGCTGACCGTCCATTTCTACTCGGATGAGCAGCTGAAGGCTTTTGCAAACTTATTAGGGCAATATCAGGTTGAGGATTAAACCTCTCCGTCATTGTTGTTGCCCAGTAGGAGAGGCCTTGGCAGCCGATGGAAGCTTTTCGTATACGCCAGAGGCTCCCCTACTAGGGGAGCCTCTGGCGGGCGCAAGCCCGACTGAGAGGTTGTACGAAGGCAAGCCTGCCCGAGAAGAAAAACATAGCGATCTAAGGCGCACGCCGCCTTTGAACGGCATGGGAAAGGGCCCACCCGCCCCATGCGAACCGAAATAGAGTAAGGAGAGTAAATCATGCTTGATATCAAATTTGTCCGTGACAACCCGGATGCTGTCAAGGAAAACATCAAGAAGAAGTTCCAGGATGCCAAGCTCCCTCTGGTGGATGAAGTCATCGAGAAGGACGCAAAGTACCGCGAGTGCCTGAAGGAAGTTGAGAGCCTGAAGGCTGCCCGCAACAAGCTGAGCAAAGCCAACGGCCCCCTGTTCGGTCAGCTGAAGAAGTGCACCGATGAGGCCCAGAAGGCCCAGCTGCAGGCACAGATCGATGCCAACAACGCCGCCGTCAAGGCCGACGCGGATAAGATGGCAGAGCTGGAAGCCGAGGAAGCCAAGCTGGCTGACCGCATCCAGGAGATCATGTACACCATCCCCCAGATGATCGACCCCAGTGTGCCCATCGGCCCCGATGACACCTACAACGTGGAGGCTCAGCGCTTTGGCGAGCCTGTGGTGCCCGATTTCCCCATCCCGTACCACACCGAGATCATGGAGAGCTTTGACGGCATCGATATGGACGCTGCTGGCCGCGTTGCCGGCAATGGCTTCTACTACCTGCTGGGCAACATTGCCCGCCTGCATGAGGCTGTGCTGGCCTATGCCCGCGACTTTATGATCGACAAGGGCTTCACCTATGTCATTCCTCCCTTTATGATGCACGGCAACGTGGTGCAGGGCGTGATGTCCTTCCCCGAGATGGATGCCATGATGTACAAGATCGAGGGCGAGGATCTGTACCTGATCGGTACCAGTGAGCACACCATGATCGGCCGCTTCATCGACCAGACCCTGGACGAGGCTACTCTGCCTCTGACCCTGACCTCCTACAGCCCCTGCTTCCGCAAGGAGAAGGGCGCACACGGCATCGAGGAGCGCGGCATCTACCGCATCCACCAGTTCGAGAAGCAGGAGATGATCGTGGTCTGCCACCCCGAGGAGAGCGCCGACTGGTACGAGAAGCTCTGGAAGAACTCCGTGGAGCTGTTCCGCAGCATGGAAATCCCCGTGCGCCAGCTGAACTGCTGCTCCGGCGATCTGGCTGACCTGAAGGTCAAGAGCTGCGATATCGAGGCCTGGAGCCCCCGCCAGCAGAAGTACTTTGAGGTCTGCTCCTGCTCCAACCTGGGCGATGCACAGGCACGCCGCCTGCACATCCGCGTCAAGGGCAAGGACGGCAAGACCTATCTGGCCCACACCCTGAACAACACCTGCGTGGCTCCTCCGCGTATGCTGATCGCCTTCCTGGAGAATCATCTGCAGGCCGATGGCTCCGTGACCATCCCCAAGGTGCTGCAGCCCTACATGGGCGGCCTGGAAGTTATGGTTCCCACCCACAAGAAGGGCTGAGCCTGAGCTTTTCCACAAAGCACTCATAAAATGTTGAAACCCCCGCCGTCCGCGTGATGCAGACGGCGGGGGTTTGTTGTGTAGAAAAAACAAAAAGAAAAAAGCTCCTGATTTTTCAATCAGAAGCTTTTTGGTGACCCGTACGGGAATCGAACCCATGTTACAGCCGTGAAAGGGCCGTGTCTTAACCGCTTGACCAACGGGCCTCAAAAACACAGAGCTTCGCTAAAACCTCCGACATCCATCATCCACTACTGCGGACGACCGTCCCCCTTATCTTAGCGAAACTCTGTAACGTGGTAGCGGTAACTGGATTTGAACCGGTGACACTTCGGGTATGAACCGAATGCTCTAGCCAACTGAGCTATACCGCCATATTTATTTTGTGCACTTGAACAGTGCTTTATTATTATAGCCAATCGACCGCGATTTGTCAACAATTATTTCGCAAAAATTCAAAAATTTCTGAAATATCTCCTTTCATGGCGTAAAAAAGACGCTGTAACAGAAAAAAGTTACAGCGTCTTGCGTAAATCATTCTCGATATTTCTCCATCATTTCCTTGAACAGCACAGCCGGAGAGGGCGGCGTGTAGGTAATGGCGTTGGCACCCGCCGCAATGGTGGCGGAAATGCTCTCGCCGGTCTTGCCGCCGCTGGCGATGATGGGCACATCCGGGAACTGCTCCCGGATCTTTGCCACCACCCGGGGCGTGTCGGTGCTGCAGGCCACATTCAGGATGGATGCCCCGGAATCAATGCGGCTCTGGATGTTGGTGTTCTCTTTTGTCACTGTGATGATGACCGGGATGTCCACCACCCGCGAGACCGCCAGCAGGTTCAGGTCAGAGATGGGGGAATTGAGCACCACGCCCATGGCACCCTGGCTCTCCACGTCGCGGGCAAGGTTCAGGGTGCGCACGCCGTGGGTGGTGCCGCCGCCCACACCGCAGAACACCGGGATGTAGGATGCCTTGATGATGGCATCGCTGATGGCCTGCTGGGGCGTGAAAGGATAGACCGCGAACACCGCGTCCGCGTCGCAGTTGCGGATGATGGCAAGGTCGGTGGTGAATACAAAGCTTTTCAGTCGCCGCCCGTTGATGACGATGCCGCTGGCGGCATACACCTCCTGGGGCATTTTCAGGATGTTGTGGCGCAGGCGGCTCTCTACGTTGGGGGAAGTTTTCTTTTCAGCTGCCATGGGCAAGTCCTCCGTTTCTCAATTGTTTCAAATAGGAACTATATTATAGGAAAACAGGGGAGTTTATGCAAGAAACATCCTGTGAACAGTCTGCAAATAAAAATCGACCCTCTCCGTCTGTGCTTCACAGCACCGGAGAGGGTCGTTCCTTTAATGTGTTCTAACGTATTCTAAAATATCCTCAGGCACGCCGGCCAGTGCATCGGCTCCGGCAGCAGTCAGCTCTGCGCGGCCCCGGAAGCCCCACAGCGCCCCCATGGCAGGCAGACCGGCATTGTGCCCGGTCAGGATATCTACATCGCTGTCGCCCACAAACAGGGTGCTGGCAGGGTCTGCATGCAGGTCCTGCATCAGGCTGTAAACACCGGTGGGGTCGGGCTTGGTGGGCACGCCCGGGCGGCTGCCCCGCACCAGAACAAACCGACCTGCCCCGAAATAATGCTCGATGATCTTGCCGCACAGCGGGTCAGCCTTGTTGGAGAACACCGCGCACTGCACGCCTGCGGCGTTCAGCGCGTCAATGAGGGCAGCAATGCCCGGGTAAGGCGCGGTCTTGTCCTCCTTGTGGGCATCGTACCGGGCGGTAAACTCCGCCAGCGTAGCGGCCAGCTGCTCCGGTGTGCGGGCATCGGCAGGCGAAAAACGCTCCACGAGCTTCGGGATGCCGTTGCCCACCATGTGCTTGAACTGCTCCACCGTAAACTCCGGCCACCCATGCTGTGCACACACCCAGTTGCCTGCATCAGCCAGGTCGTCGATGGTGTTCAGCAAAGTGCCGTCCAAATCAAATAATACCGTATGAATCATAACAATTTTACTTCCCCTAAAAACAATAACTTTATCTTTATGCCAGGGGCTCCCCTTATTGGGGGAGCTGTCGCCGATCGGCGGCTGAGAGGTTTAATTCGTTTCCATAAATCTGAAAAATTTCTCCGCATCCCGCAGCGGCACGCTCCTCACCTTGAGCTTTACCCAGCCGGGAAAGGTCAGGGTCAGGTTGGTGCGGCCCACACTGGCAGCCCAGGGGCTTTGTGCTGCGGTCAGGCAGACATCCGGGTGAAACACACAGATGCAATGCAGGTAGAGCCCCTGCTGCCGCCGCAGGGTCATGCGGCCCTCCCGCAGCCAGAGACCCTCCCGCCGGTAGCCAGCCGCGGCCCCGGCCAGCAGTGCCCCAAAGAAGAGCGTGGGGATGAGCAGGGTCACGGTCAGCTGGGGCAGCACTGTGGCCGAGACCAGCGTCAGCAGCAGGCAGAGGGCAAAGGGAATGCCTGCCGGTGCAAAAAAGATGAGACTGCGCTGCTCGGTGCGGGCCAGCAGGTCGGGCGGCATCCGGAACTCCGGCAGCAGCTCCCGGAACAATGCTTCCTCGCCGCTGCGGTAGACGAACAGCGGCAGCTCGGGGGAGCAGCCGCCTGCCGTTACAAAGACCGGCCAGCGCTTCATCAGCCGGGCAGCGGGGGAGATGCGGACATCTGCAAAGCTGATCTCGCTTGTCCGCACCCGGCACTCGAAGTGCCCCAGCCAGCCGCCCCGGCTGCCGATCTGGTCGGCCGTGTGCCAGACAGTGTAGTGCACGGTCTGGGCAAAGCTGCGCATCAGGCTGGCCCCCAGCAGAAAGCCTGCAGCCGCCAGCAGCCACGCCGCGCCTGCAGGGAGCCACCGCGCCGCGAAGCGGGCCAGAAAGCTCACCTGGATCTGGGCAAAAACGGCAGGGTTCCAGTCCGGAACATCCCGGGTCTGGCGCACGGCCAGCACAAACAGGGCCAGCGTGGAGAGGCCGTTGGCTCCCAGAAAGCCCAGCGCCGCCCGTTCCCCTCCGGCGGGCCGGTGCAGGGCAGGCTTTACCAGAGGCATCAGCTGGTCTGCCACCGCCTCGGCATCGGCTTTGGGCAGGCAGACCGAAAGGGTGTGCTTTTGCGCCGCGCCCACCGGGTAAAGGGTCAGGCGGCTTGCCCCGGCCATCCGGTAGAGCAGGGGCCGGTCGATGATCAGTGCAGCCAGCATCTCGCCCCGCAGGGCACGATCCAGCCGGATGCCCAGCCGCCAGTGCAGATGAAAGACTCCGGTGTCATCCATGCTCCAGCTGCTCACACGCAGGATGCCCCAGCTCACTGCGCAGAGCAGAAGGAACAGCAGCGCATCCTGCCGCAGAGCCGTGTGCAGGGCTGTCCAGTTCCGCTCAAACAGCACCTGAACCAGCGGCAGCAGATAGACCACCAGCGTCTTGCGCAGAAACAGCAGAACGGTAAAGGGGTGCAGGCGGCGTTCGTTCATCGGATCTCCTCCGCAAGGGCATGGGTGAGGGCAGCGGCCTGCTCTTCCGGGACCGCCGGTAAAATAAGCCGCGTGCCCGGTGCCGTGATGACGACCACCGATACCCCTGCCAGCCGGAGCAGCGGCGTGCGCAGCCGGAACAGCCCTGTTACGGCCCTGCGGCGGACCGCCCGCCGCAGCGGGAAGACGATGCCGGAGTACACCGTCAGAGTCTCCGCGCCCAGCGCGGCGGCATAGCTGCAGGCGCGCTGGTACACCACCGCCACCAGTGCGGCCCAGAGCAGGCAGAACACCATCCCGGCGGGCATGCTCTGCCAGAACACAAAGGGAGCCGCCAACAGGCCCGGGATGGCGGCCCAGCAGCAGAGCACAGCCCGGCCCCGGGGCGGGATGATGAGCGCCGTGCGGCGCAGCTCCCGCTCCGTCACTTGCTGTTCAGCTCCCAGGCATCGGTCAGCAGGTGCAGGGTATCGTCCTGCGTCAGCACCAGGATGCGGTCCCAGGGCAGCAGAACGGTGTTGCCGTGGGGGATGATGAACTCGGTGTCGCGGGTGATGCTGACCAGAATGGCATCGCCGGGAATGGGCACATCCATGATGGCCTTGCCCGCAAACTTGAAGTTCTCGGGCAGCAGGATCTCGTTCAGGCTGGCCGTGCCGCCGCCCAGGCTGAGCAGCTGGCGGATGGTGTCCGTCTCGATCTCCCGCTCCAGAATGTGGCTCAGGTTGTCGGTGCCGCAGACCACGGTGTCCACGCCTAAGGTGTGCAGCAGCTCCCGGTTCTTGGGGTTGGAGGCCCGGGCCACGGTACGGTCCACGCCGAACTCCCGCTTGGCGATCTGACAGGCCACGAGGTTGTCCTCGTCCGAGCCGGTCACGGCCACAAAGGCGTTGCAGCTGCCAACATCGGCGGTGCGCAGGGTGTCCACGCTGATGGAATCGCCGCAGATCACGGGGATGTCCAGCGAATCTGCCAGCATCCGGCACTGGGCCTCGATGGGTTCAATGATGACCACCGAATGGTGGTTCGTCAGCAGGCTCTGGGCCAGATACCGCCCAACACGCCCGCCGCCTGCAATACAAACTTTCATATTGATACCTCGTATTACTTTGGGTAGAACTGTTTTGGGATAAAACCTCTCCGTCAATGCTTCGCATTGCCACCTCTCCTAGTAGGAGAGGCCTTGGCAGTCAGGTAAAGCTTTACGCATTTGCCAAGGGCTCCCCTACTAGGGGAGCTGTCGAGCGGGTGCGAGACTGAGAGGTTTTACGTCTCACTTCGCCAGCGCACGGAACACGGCCTGTTCTGTCAGGATGGTGGGGCAGATCGTGTCCAGCTCGTAGGTCTTGTGGTAGAGCACCTGCAAATGCGGGTCAGAGACGCGGCAGATGACCTTTTCGCGCCGGAAGATGTTCTTTGCGATCTGTGCGGCCATCAGGTTCACGGAGTCATCCTCGCTCACAGCGGCCACCGCGTCGCAGTTCTCTACGCCGCCCTGCTTGAGGATGTCGGGGTCGGTGGGGTCGCCCACAAGGGCCGTGCCGCCAAAGGAATAATCATCAAAGCTGTCCAGCCGCTTGAGCTGCTCGGGGTCCTTTTCGATCAGGGAAATATCATGGCCGATGCGTTCCAGATCCCGCACCAGTGCCGCGCCCACCTGGTCGCAGCCGATCACCAGAATATTCATGGATGTCACCTCATTGTTCAAAATCTGTTTTTATCTGGCCCGGCAGTCCGCGTCAGAAGGAAACACAGGGAAAAACGTTGTGTCCAGTATAGCATATTTCCCGCGGCAGATAAATACAGAAAAAGCAGACAGTGCTCCTGTATAAAATTTGTGATTTTTCGTGCGCAGGCTCTCAGAATATGATATACTGGAAAGCGAACCCAATCTGAATGTGTGCAGAGCGCCTGTGCCGCTTTGCAGGGAGGAGAACCCATGTTTCTTGAAATACTGAAAGCCATCCTGATGGGCATTGTGGAGGGCATCACCGAGTGGCTGCCCATCTCGTCCACCGGCCACATGATCCTGGTGGAGCAGGTGGTCAAGTTCAACGCCAGCGAGGAGTTTATGTCCATGTTCCGCGTGGTCATCCAGCTGGGTGCCATTCTGGCTGTGGTGGTGCTGTTCTGGAATAAGCTCTGGCCCTTCGGCCTGCGCCATGGCCGTGTCTGCTCCAAGCCTGCCGTCTGGCAGCTCTGGTTCAAGGTAGTGGCCGCCACCATCCCGGTGCTCATCATCAGCCCGCTGGACGACTGGTTTGAGGTCCGCTTCTACAATTACATCACGGTCGCCGCCATGCTGATCCTGTATGGTGTCCTCTTCATCCTTGTGGAGAACCGCCGCACCGCCCCGCATGTCATCCGGCTGGAACAGATCACCTACCGCGAAGCTTTCATCGTTGGCGTGTGGCAGATGCTGGCCATCATCCCCGGCACCTCCCGCTCCGGTGCCACCATCGTGGGCGGCCTGCTGCTGGGTCTGTCCCGTGCCTGCGTGGCCGAGTTCACCTTCTTCCTCGCCATCCCGGTTATGGCGGGCGCGTCCCTGCTCAAGGTGGTCAAGTTCGTCCTCTCCGGCGCTGCGATGACCGGCACTGAGATCGCTGTCCTCGTGGTGGGCTGCGTGGTCGCCTTTGTGGTCAGCCTTGCCGCCATCCGCTTCCTGATGGATTACGTCAAGCGCCATAACTTCAAGTTCTTCGGTCTTTACCGCATCGTGCTGGGCCTGATCGTCCTGGCTGTGGCCGCCATCACCGCCATTGCGTAAATCGCTTTCCAAACACCCCAGCCGCCCGCCCGGGCGGCTTTTTTGCGCCCTGGGGCAATTGCACCGACCCCGGCCTTGTGCTATACTGGAGCCATAAAGAGAGAACCCGGCGGCGGGAAAGTGCCGCGCCTGAAATTGTCAAAAACGGAGGAGATCCCTATGGAAGCATCGACTGTATATTACACCGACTTCCGGTGTCCTGTGGGCACCAGCCTGACCGAAAAACTGCGCCGCCTGTGCATTGCGGCGGGCATCAAGAGCATTGATATGGACGGCAAGTTCGTGGCCATCAAGATGCACTTTGGCGAGCTGGGCAACCTGGCTTTCCTGCGCCCGAACTACGCCAAGGTAGTGGCAGACCTGTGTAAGGAGCAGGGGGGCCAGCCCTTCCTGACCGACTGCAACACACTGTACCCGGGCAGCCGCAAGAATGCGCTGGAGCACCTGAGCTGCGCGCAGGAAAACGGCTTCTGGCCCATGACCACCGGCTGCCAGATCATCATTGGCGATGGCCTGCGCGGCACCGATGAGCTTGAGGTGCCCGTGCCCAACGGCGAATACTGCAAGACCGCCAAGATCGGCCGCGCCATTATGGATGCCGACATCTTCATCAGCCTGACCCACTTCAAGGGCCACGAAGCGACCGGCTTCGGCGGAGCCATCAAGAACATCGGCATGGGCTGCGGCTCCCGTGCGGGCAAGATGGAGCAGCACTCCTCCGGTAAGCCCGCCGTGCAGGAGGAGCTCTGCCGCGGCTGCCACCGCTGCGCCAAGGAGTGCGGCTCCGATGCCATCCGCTACAACGAGAACAACAAGGCGGTCATTGATTACGAAAAGTGCAAGGGCTGCGGCCGCTGCATCGGTGCCTGCAACTTCGATGCCATCTATTCCATCGACAGCAGCGCCAACGAGGAGCTGGACCGCAAGATGGCAGAGTACGCCGCCGCCGTCTGTGCAGACCGCCCCTGCTTCCACATCAGTCTGGTGCAGGATATCAGCCCCAACTGTGACTGCCACGGCGAGAACGATGCCCCCATCCTGCCGGATATCGGCATGTTCGCCTCCTTTGACCCCGTGGCGCTGGATCAGGCCTGTGCCGATGCCTGCCTGAACGCACAGCCCCTGCCCAACAGCCAGCTGGGCCAGAACCTTGCAAAGCCCGGCTGGAACTGCCACCACGACAACTTCAAGGATTCCAACCCCAATGTCGAGTGGAAGGCAACGCTGGAGCAGGCCGAAAAGATCGGCATGGGCACCCGCCAGTACACCCTGAAGAAGATCTGAACATAAAAATAAGCCCGACAACGTCGGGCTTATTTTTATGTCTCTTGCATTCAGGGGCAGACGGAACGCTCAATACTCGCTGGAAGCCGGGACCAGTACGTCAATGACATCGGCCAGGGCCTTCCAGTTTTCCTCGGAACAGCCGGGCAGCTCTTTGGCATCCAGACCGGCATCCTCGATGCGGCCGGTCATGCTGTCCTTGTCGGTCAGCAGGGTCTCGGCATCGGCCTTGATGAGCGGCCAGGCATCGGCAAAGCTCTGCTGGTCATCGGCGCTCAGGCTGTCGAACCACTGGGTATAGGCATCTTTGATGTCGCTGACCGGCTGGATGCTCATGTTGCAGCCATCGGCCCATTTCAGCAGGGAAGCCGCCGCGATGACGGATTTCAGCGAGCAGCCGGACACGCCGGGGCCCCAGCCGAGGCAGGGGGCAAAGGCATCGTCCGGGTCAGAGAGGGAGAACAGGGAATTCTCGCCTGCGTCCAGCGGGCCCACCTTGCCAGTGTCGGCGGTCACGGTGGAAGAGGGGATGCTCTCGCTTGCAGAAGCGGAAGAGCTGGAAGCGGCAGTGCTGCCGGAAGAGGTGCTGCAGCCTGCCAGCACGCCGCATAGCAGGGCGGCGCAGACCAGCAGGGAAAGAATACGCTTGCGAATCATAGGAAAGCCTCCTTTTATCGTGTTCCGGCCCATCTGCCGGAGAAACTGCTCTGGTACATTTCTAGTATACTGTTCTGCCGGGCTGTTGTCAATCGGCGTGCGCAGGACGATTTTTCACCCCGGCTGTGCAAACTATACAAACTTTTGTCCTTTTTTTCTCAGTCGGGCGGGATTGACATTTTTTGCGCTGGCGCGTATAATTCGGCCATGGTCAAACTGGGAGAAACGGGTGAAGAACCGGGAAAAGGGGGAGAAACGGATGCAGAAATTTCTGCGGCGGCTGGAACGCTTTTCACAGTCGCTGCTGTCGCCGCTGTCTTATCTTTCGGCGGCGGGCCTGCTGCTGGTGCTGGGGGCGCTGCTCACCAGCAAGCCCCTGTGTCAGGCGCTGCCGGTGCTGCAGTGGGCTCCGCTGCAGCTGGTGGGTCAGCTGCTCTATAACGGGATGATGGTGCTCATCAACAACCTCAGCGTCATTCTCTGCGTGGGGGTGGCTGCCGTGCGCGCCAAAACCGAAAAGCAGGATGCCGCCCTGCTGGCACTGATGGCCTATCTGGTGTTCCTCACAGCCAACCACACCGCGCTGGAAGCGCTGGGACTGCTTGCCCAGCCGAACGGGATGACCGGCCTTGCGGGCACGGGCCAGACCACCATTCTGGGCATTCAGGTGGTGGACACCGGCGTGGCAAGCGGCATCGTGCTGGGCTTTGCGGCGGCGTGGCTCTTCAACCGCACCTGCGAAAAGCAGTTTTATGGCATGATCACCCAGCTCTATTCGGGCCTGCGGTGGTCGTTTTTGTGGCTGTCGGCGCTGGCGGTGGCACTGGGGCTGGGGTTCTGCTTTGTCTGCCCGCCGCTGCAGCGGACGGTCAGCGCCCTCACGGGCTGGATCGCGGCTTCAGGGAACGCGGGTGTGTTCCTTTACGGCTTTCTGGAACGGCTGCTCATTCCCACCGGCCTGCATCACCTCATCTATATGCCCTTCCAGTTCTCTTCGCTGGGCGGCAGCCTGACTGTGGGCTCTGTGACCTACACAGGTGCTTACGCCGTCTGCATGACTGAGTACACCATGGGCCTGCCCCTCTCAGACGGCATCGTCTGGATGTACACCGGCTTCACCAAGACCTTTGGCTATCTGGGCATTGCAGCGGCCTTCATCTTCACGGCCCGCAGGGAGAACCGTGCCCGTACCGCCGCCGCTATGATCCCGCTGGCGGTCACGGCCTCGGTGGCCTCCATCACCGAACCCATTGATTTTCTGTTCTGCTTCGTTTCGCCCCTGCTCTGGGTGGCCCATGCGGTCATTACGGGCGGCTTTATGGTGCTGCTCCATGTCCTGCATGTCCGGGCCTTTACCTCCAACCTGCTGGGGTCGCTGGTGTTCAACCTGAGCGCCGGGGAGCAGCTGCAGAACATGCCGCTGCTCTATCTGCTGGGCTTTGCGGAGATCCTGACCTACTTTGCCGTGTTCAGCGTCCTCATCAAGGCAAAGGATCTGCCCACCCCGGGCCGGGAAGCAACCCTTTCCGCAGAACAGTCCCTGTACGCCGACCCGCAGGAGGTGTGCCGGTTCATCGCCGCGCTGGGCGGGCCGGAGAACATCGCCCAGCTGGGAAACTGCTTCACCCGCCTCCGGCTCACGGTGCGGGATGCCTCGCTGCTGGATATGGGGGCTCTGCTCTCCCTGCCCCATAAAGGTCTTGTGGTGCAGGGCACCCGGGTCCAGCTGGTCTGCGGCCTGCACGCCGCCCAGCTCCGCCATGCGCTTGAACAGCAGCTTGCCGAGATGGCCCCGGTGTGATTGCATTTTGATAAGAGAAACGGTATAATTGTGGCGAAACCTCTCAGTCGCCTGCGGCGACAGCTCCCCTAACAGGGGAGCCAAGAAAGGCCCCTGCCTCTCCTATTAGAAGAGGTGGCATTGCGAAGCAATGACGGAGAGGTTTAGCAGCGGATAACCTGAAAATAAAGGAGAACATAAAATGCAGAATAACACCTTTTCCGTCGAAGGTCTCTTCGATTTCCTGAACGTCGGTGTCAGCGCCTTCCACTCCACGGCTGCGGCTGTGAAGATCCTGGAGGAAAACGGCTACCAGAACTGCCCCGAGAGTGCAGCCTGGGAGCTGGTGCCCGGCGGCAGATATTACACCACCCGCAACGGCTCTGCCGTGCTGGCATGGCGGATGCCCAAGGGCGAGCTGACCGGCTGGCATGTCACCGCCAGCCACAGCGATTCTCCCACCTGGCGCATCAAGCAGCTGGACGGCGGCAAGGACGCAGTCTTTGCCAAGGCGGAGACCGAGGGCTACGGCGGCATGATCATGCCCACCTGGCTGGACCGTCCCCTGAGCGTGGCGGGCCGCATTCTGGTCCGCACGGAGAATGGCATCCGGAGCCTGCTGGTCCACCCCGACCGGGCGCTGGCTGTCATCCCCAACCTCTGCATCCACTTCAACCGTGACCTGAACAACGGCATGAAGTACAACCCTCAGGTGGATCTGCAGCCCATCTTTGGTGAGGCAGGCTCCACCCTGCGGGACGCTCTGGCTGAGGAGGCCGGGGTCAAGGCTGAGGATATCGTGGACGCTGACCTGGTGCTCTGCACCCGCGAAAAGGCCGAGCGCGTGGGCCTGAAGGGCGAATACTTCATGTCCGGCCGCATCGATGACCTGGAATGCGCCTACACCACCCTGTGGGGCTTCCTGCAGGGCCGCGGCGAGGAGGAAGGCCGGGGTGATATGTGGGTCATGTTCGACAACGAGGAGGTGGGCTCCTCCAGCCGGCAGGGCGCACAGGGCACCCTGATGGCCAACGTACTGGCCCGCATTGAGGAAAAACTGGGGGTCACCCGGGAGCAGAGCACCCGTGCCTGCACCAACAGCCTGCTGCTGAGCGCCGACAATGGCCACGCCACCCACCCCAACCACCCCGAAAAGAGCGATCCCGCCAATGTGGCGGTCATGGGCGGCGGTGTGCTGCTGAAGTACAATGCCCGCCAGACCTACACCACCAGCGGCTTTACCGGCGCTGCCTTTGCCGAGATCTGCAAAAAGGCCGGTGTGCCGGTGCAGGTGGCCGCAAACCGCGCGGATGTTCCCGGCGGCTCCACGCTGGGCAACCTGCTGGGCCACCAGATCCTGATCCCCATGGTGGATATCGGTCTGGCACAGCTGGCCATGCATTCCGCAATGGAGACCGCCAGCTGCAAGGATGCCGAGTACATGGCAAAGGCCGTGGCCGAGTTCTATAACACGCCCATCTCCCAGCCTGTGGACGGCGAGTGGAAGCTGGGCCTGTGAGCGCTGTGACCGGGCGCTTTGCCCCCAGCCCCAGCGGGCGGCTGCATCTGGGCAATCTGGCCTGCAGCCTGCTGGCCTGGCTCAGCGCCAGAAGTCAGGGCGGGCGCATCGTTCTGCGCATTGAGGATCTGGATGCCGAGCGCTGCCCTCGCAAATATGCCGACGCACTGGAAGAGGACCTGCGCTGGCTGGGCCTTGTCTGGGACGAGGGCGGCAGCAGCGGCGGCCCCAACGGCCCCTATTACCAGAGCGAGTGCGCCGCCATCTACACCGAGAGCTATAACAAACTGGAAGCACAGGGCCTTGTTTACCCCTGTTTCTGCTCCCGTGCCCAGCTCCATGCCGCCAGCGCACCCCACACCTCCGACGGCAATGTGATCTATCCCGGCACCTGCCGGGGGCTGACGGCGGAGCAGATCGCCGAAAAGAGCAAAAAGAAAGCCCCGGCCTACCGTCTCATGGTGCCCGATGAGGACATCACCTTCACCGATGGCTGTATGGGCCCCCACACCGAGAACCTGCTCCACGACTGCGGGGATTTCTACCTCCGCCGCGCCGATGGCGTGTTTGCCTACCAGCTGGCTGTGGTGGTGGACGATGCCCGCATGGGCGTGACGGAGGTGGTGCGGGGCGCGGACCTGCTTTCTTCCACCGCGCGGCAGCTTTATCTTTACCGTCTGCTGGGCCTGCCCGCCCCAAAGTTTGCTCATTGCCCGCTCCTGCTGGCTCCCGATGGCCGCCGCCTGTCCAAACGGGACGGGGACCAGAGCCTGGAAAACCTGCGGGCAAAGTATACGGCGGAAGAGATCGTGGGCAGGCTTGCCTTTGCCTATGGTCTCCAACCTGAACCGGCTCCCCGCACCCCGGAAAGCCTGATTCCAGACTTTTCCTGGGACAAGGTGCCAAAGCAGGACATCTGCCTGCCGGAAGGCCTGTTTTAAGCAAACCTACGATTTTTGCCATGCCTGTGCAAAGATCGTGGGTTTTTCTTTACAAAAAAACAATCTATGGTAAAATATAACTAGAGATTTTGCCGAAACGGAAAGGAGCCTGTTATGCGTAAAATGTTAAAAGCGTCGAGTTTGTTGATTTGTGCAATGCTTTTGTTCAGCGCATGTGCAAGCTCTTTGAATCTGAGACCGGGACCTTTCCGTTCGGAAATGCAGGATGTTTTCGTTCAGCAGACGACACTTACGGTTCCGGCCAGTCACGCCGAGCATGGGGAGGATTATGTCATTGAGTGGCAGGACCCTGTGATGGAAAAGCACGTCCGGAAATGGCTTGACCGCCCGAAGGGAGATATCTATCACAGCGATGTCTGGGATTATCAGCGGGTCTCGATAAATTCCGGAACCGGCGTAGGGGATCTCATCGTCAAAGATGCACCGGATGGGGTGGACATTGGAAGAAACGTCAACAGCAATGAGCAGCTGGCAGCCTGCGCAGTCAGCGTAGAGGGAACGTATGATCCGGTGACCTCTCTGGCAGACCTGCGGCATTTTGACAGCTTGCAGGTATTGTCGGTCAATAATAGAAGGGGAGCCCCACCCATTACAGATCTGACAGGTCTGGAGGAATGCAAAAATCTGATGCTTTTGAGTGTGCCCAGTGTGGAGAGCAGCGCATTCCCGACCTTTGCAAAGCTGGATTCTGTGGTAGAGCTGAAGTATGGCAGTGACGGGATCCGGGCGGATTCCAATGTCTCCGACCTTTCGGCGCTGGCGCAGATGAAGTCGCTGAAGATGCTGTGGATCACCGGCAGTGAGGTCGATCTGACCCAGCTGGCCGGAGCTGACTTGCGGGTCCTGAGACTGGACGTGACCCGGATCGGTTCGCTGGAACCGCTGAAGCAGATGGAAAATCTGAGCTTTCTGCAGCTGTGCCAAGGGCCGGAGATCGACAGCTTTGCCCCGCTGGCGGAGAGCAGTGTGCAGTATCTGAGTATGTCTCTCTCTCAGGGTGCACAGGAAGCCTACAAGGACATGGATTATACTCCCCTGACCCAGATGCCGCAGCTGATCTGGCTGGATCTGACCAACAACATCACGTTTGATACGGAAACCTGCAAAAAACTGCTGGCAAACGATACGGCCCTGAAATATCTGAAAATTTCCTATACATCAGCGGCCAAAGATGCCGAAGAGCTGGATACAGCGCACCTGAAAGAGTTCACTGCCCCGGCTCCGTAATGCCCCAAAATGCAAAACACCCATGCCAGCGCCGGCATGGGTGTTTTTCTGTACAGATTCAGAGCCGCTGCAAGGCTCTTGCATCGCTGCGTTCCAGTGCGGTCATGGCCGTATCCAGAACCATGGCCAGGAGGATGCCCAGCAATACGTCAATGCAGCTGTGCTGCTTGAGCAGGACCGTGGACGCAATGATGGAAACGCAGAGCACGGCGGAAGCGGGCCGCATCCAGCGGCGGCCCGGCGTTTCAAAGATGCGGCTGCGGTAGTAGGCCATCATCAGGGTGACGGAGTTGAACACATGGATGGAGGGGCAGACGTTGAGGGGCGTGTCGGTGGCATAGAGCATCCGCACGGCCTGAGCAAAGAGGTCGCTGCCGTACACCCGGTAGGGCCGCAGGTCAAGCCCGGTGGGCAGGATGACATAGCAGGCCAGTGCAATGGTCATGCCCGCAAACAGGGGCAGGCAGAGCCGCCAGAAGTCGGCCCGGGGCGCTTTCCACAGCAGGTAGAACAGGGTGAACGGGATCCACAAAAACCACGCAAAGTAGGGCACGATGGCATATTTGCAAAAGGGGATCAGGTCGTCCAGATGGCAGTGCACCAGAACATCGGGCACGGCAATATGGACTTCGAGCCAATGGAACGCCGAAAGGTAAAACAGGAGATAAAACGCCATGAACGAAACGGGATGGCGGGAAAACCAGTTGCGCATGGAACACACTTCCTTTTCTGGAATGGGGGCCGCAGCCCCGCCTAAAGTTCTTTGCAGCGTATGATTATACCGCGCAAAGACGAAGAAAACAAGACAAAAAGCTGACAAAATCGTGAACACATCCGCGCGGAATTTGGTATGCTTTGGGAAAGCGAATGCAGGGGAGAGAAGCTTCTGCCTATTGATACGAGACAGGATGCGGGTTTCCTGCACAAAAAAGGCCCTCCCCGCCAAAACTGCAATGGCGGAGAGGGCCGGATATACGGAAACTCAGATCACCTTTTGTTCCATCCACCTGCCGCGGACAAAGCGGACGCAGAAGAACAGCGAGCGCATGGCCCAATCCAGGAACATGCCCATCCAGATGAACAGCAGGCCGCAGTGGAACTTGAGCACCATCAGGTAGCAGAAGGCCACCCGGAACACCCACATGGAGATGACGCTGACCGTCATGGTAAAGGCGGCATCTCCGGCGGCGCGCAGGATGTTGGGCAGAGTGAAGCTGGAGGGCCACAGGATCAGCGATACAGCGTTGAACCAGACCATCAGCTCCAGTGCCATGCCGTAGGCATCCGGCGAGAGGTTGAACCAGGAGAGCGCCAGCTTGTTCAGGAAGAACAGGCCGGAAAGGTTCATCAGCCAGTCCCCGGCGTAGGCGGTCAGGAGCAGCAGGCGGGAATAGCGCTTGGCCTGCACCTTTTCCCCGGCACCCAGACACTGGCCCACAACGGTCAGCGCGCCGATGCCCACGGCGGAGGCGGGCACGTTCAGGAAGCTGGAGATGTTGCCTGCCACGGCGTTTGCGGCAATGGCGGCGGTGCCCAGCGTGCTGGTCAGGCTGGAGACCGACAGCTTGCCGATCTGGAACATGCCGTTCTCGATGCCGGCGGGGATGCCGACTTTCAGGATGCGCTTGATGAGGTCGAGGTCTGGCTTCAGGTCGGTGAGGTGGTCGATGCGTAGTGCACAATCCGGCTTCTGCAGCAGGAACATCACGGTGAAGCAGGCGATCATCCGGCTCACGAGGCTGGCGGTGGCCGCACCCATCACGCCCATGCCGAACCCGTAGATCAGAATGGCGTTGCCGCCAATGTTCACCACGTTCATCACCAGGCTGGAAAGCATACTGATCTTGCTGTTGCCCTGGGCGCGGAACAGAGCCGCACCGGCATTGTACACGCCGATAAAGGGATAGCTCAGGGCTGAGAGCAGGAAATAGGTCTCAGCGTAGCGCATCACATCCGCGTCAATGGAGCCGAAGATGCCCCGCAGGATGGCGTGCCGCCCCACCGCCACGATGACGGCGGTGACCACGCTGAGCGAGATCATAATGAACATGATCTGTGCGGCGCTGGCCTTGGCCCGTTTGGGCTCCCGGTGGCCGATGTACTGGCTGGCGACCACCGCGCCGCCGGTGGCCAGTGCGCTGAGCAGCTGGATCATCAGCACGTTGAAGGAGTCCACCAGGCTCACGCCCGAAACGGCGGCTTCGCCCACCGAGGAGACCATCAGGGTGTCCGCCAGACCGATGGAGATGCTGAGGGCCTGCTCTGCCACCAGCGGCAGGAAAAGTGAGATGAGCTGTTGACGGTTGAACAGCGGTCTTGATGTGGTCGATGCGTCTGTCATGGTGTCCTCCCTTGGCGCGTGGATTCAAACACACCCATGATAGCGCGGAATGACGTGAAAATCAAGATGTTGTATCCAACAAATCAAAAAATCAGGCAAACTCTTTGCTGGGGGTCAGGCTGGAGCCGTAATAAACAATGTAGTCATAGGGGATCTGAGGGTTGTATGCGGCCAGATCGCCGTACTTGGCCAGAATGTCGTTCCGCAGGTTCTCCGGGGTGTAGGGCTGCCCGGCGGAAAGGGTGTCGGCGCAGACCGCGTTCCACATGCTCTCGGTAAAGGCGGCGCAGTTGAAGTAGGCCGACCAGTGGTCAGATTTGGCAAGGTTGCGGTTGACCACGTCCAGCTGGCCCTGATCCAGCGAGGTCTGGACAGCATAGATGTTCTGGTAGTAGGAATCGGCCAGATAGCGCTTGTAGTAGCCCTCCAGATTGTACCAGATGCCGGTGTGTTCCCAGCGGTTGCCGCGGGGGCTGAAGGTCATCTCGGTGTCGGGCGCGATCCGCAGGCCGCCCACCTCGATGTCGTGGTCCGAAACGTTCCGCACCGAGAGGAAGGAGTGGCCGCTGGAATTGATGGAGGCATCGCCCCGATCCTCGGCCCGGGCGTAGACGCGCAGCAGGGCCACGGCACCCTCGGCGGGTTCTGCACCGTAGGCCTGCACGGCAGATCTATGGTCGGCCTGTTCAAAATCATAGGGGCCGCCGGTGCTGGTGGTAAAGCCGACGATGTTGCGGATCTGATCCTCAAGGGGGCTTACGTCGGTGATGACACGTTCGTCCTGGGGGGCGGGCGTGGCGGCGGGAGCCTCGGCCAGCGCGGCGGTGCTGCCGGACACGCACAGGGCCAGTGTCAGGCAGAGGGAAAGGGCGCGGAACAGCTTTTTCATGGGGAAACCTCCAAAGAGAAAAAAATCAGGTCAAGAATAGACGATTTTTGGGGCGCTGTCAAGAAAAAGATATCTGTTGCCTTTACCCCCGGGGCCGGTTGTGTTAAAATGTAGCTGGCAGCCGTGCCCGGTGGTTTGGGGTATGGAGCCGATCGGAAGGTAAATGAATCTGACCCAGAGAGGGGAACAACCTATGCCAAAAGAAGCACACAAGGTCGTGGTCATCGGGCACCGCAACCCCGATACCGATTCCATCTGCTCCGCCATTGCCTATGCGGAGCTCAAAAACCGCACCAGCACGCTGGTCTGTGAGCCGCGCCGTGCCGGTAAAATGAATCAGGAGACCGAGTTCGTCCTGAAAAAATTCGGTGTCACGCCGCCCCGGATGTGCACCGACGTGAACCCCAAGATCCGGGACGTGGATTACCGCGAGATGCCGGGCATCCCGGGCTCCACCAGCCTGCGCCGCGCATGGAAGATCATGCGCGACCAGCAGATCGACACCCTGTCCATTACCAGCGCGGACAACGAGCTGGAGGGCATCATCACCGTGAAGGATCTTGCTACCGCCAACATGGACGTGTTCGATACCGCAGTGCTGGCCAAGAGCCGTACCTCTTATAAGAACATCCTTGAAACGCTGAACGGCACCATGGTGGTGGGCAATGCCGACGCGGTCTGCACCACCGGCCACATCAAGATCGGCACCGCCACCCCCGAGATGCTGGAAAGCAGCGTGGAAAAGGGGGATATCGTCATTCTGAGCAACCGGTACGAAAGCCAGCTCTGCGCCATTGAAAAGGAAGCCTCCCTGCTCATCATCTGCAATGGGGCCAAGGTGGGCCGCACCATCCAGCGCATTGCCGATGAGACCGGCGTTGCCATTATGACCACCCCTGTGGATACCTACGCGGCGGGCAAGCTCATCAGCCAGTGCGCGCCCATCTCCTATTATATGACCCGGGACAACATCCTCAAATTCACCCTCGTCACCCCCGTGGCTGATGTGCTGCGGGTGATGGCAAAGGTGCGCCACCGCTATTTCCCCATCCTCGATGAGGACGGTAAATACTGCGGCATGGTCAGCCGCCGCAACGTCATTGCCCTGCGCAAGCGGCGCATTATTCTGGTGGACCACAACGAGGCCACCCAGGCCGTGGAGGGCTTTGATCAGGCCGAGATCCTGGAGATCATCGACCACCACCGCATCGGCAGTCTGGAGACCAGCGGGCCGGTCTACTTCCGCAACCAGCCCGTGGGCTGCACCGCCACCATCATCACCCAGATGTACGATGAAAACGGTGTGGACATCCCGCCCCAGATCGCGGGCCTGCTGCTGGCGGCCATCCTCTCGGATACGCTGGCCTTCCGCAGCCCCACCTGCACCCCCGTGGATGAAAACGCCGCCAAACGTCTGGCCAAGATCGCAGGCGTGGATATCGAAGAGTTTTCCACCGAAATGTTCGAGGCTGGTGAAAAACTGGACGGCAAGACCCCCGAAGAGGTCTTTTTGCAGGACTTCAAGGTGTTCATGTGCGGCGATATCCGCTTTGGCGTGGCGCAGGGCAGCTACATGACCCGCAAAAACCTGCAGGCCGCCCAGGCGCTGCTCCAGCCTTATCTGGAGGAGGCCCGCAACAAGCAGAACGTGGAGGACCTCTACATGCTGCTGACCGATGTGCCCAAGGAGGAGAGCGTGGTCATCTGCACCGGCCGCTACGCCGCCGAGGTGTTGAGCAACGGCTTTGAGAGCCGGCCCGCTGCCGACGGCAGCTGGACGCTGCCCGGCGTGGTCAGCCGCAAAAAGCAATTCATCCCCGCCATGATGAGCGCCTATCAGGAGCTGTAACCCCCCGATACAAAACACGAAGCCCCCGGAACCCTGCATGTTCCGGGGGCTGTTGTGTTTTGTAAGGGAGCGTCAGGCTGCGACTTTTAAGGGAGAGTTATCAGTCCAGATGGTGCCATCCAAAAGCTTTGTTACGGCCAGTGTACCGTTCACGCTGACCCGCGCGGGGTCCAGCGCATAGAAATCGCTCTCCCGCAGGTTTTCGGGGTCTGCCGTGGGGGAGATGCCCACCACGCACACCCAGTGTCCGTAGGTGCTGCTGGTGGCGATGTGGGGGTAATTGACCTCTTTCCAGCCGGAGCCGGAGAGGTGGTATTCATAGCTCGTCACGCGGTTGGTGTGCTTGGACACGCCGCTGACAGCGGTGTTTTTCAGATGTACGATGACGGGCCGCCCGGCCTGCAGCTCTTCATACAGGCGGGAAAGGCAGCCGGAAAGGGAGCCGCTGTAAGCGTAGTACCCGGCGGCAGACCATACCGCGCCGTTCGACCACATCCCGCTGCCTGAGCAGGGCTTGCCATCCAGAATGGTGCGGGCGTAGCGCAGGGCGTACCAGCTGCACCGGCCCGAGGTCTGGTTGCCGATGGAGACGATCTGCTGGCTGTCGAAGGACAGCAGCATGATGCCGTTTACATCCTGCAATTGTGCCGCCGCAGCCTTTGGCGCGGCCAGAAAGCTCAGGCACAGCAGAACTGCGGCCATGAAAACGCGCACCGGAGCGCGCAGGGAACCGTGCTGCATGGGGCAAACTCCTTTTCCTTGTTCAGGAACGGCACCCGGCGGTTCCCATTGCCTTAAGTTTAGCACCAAATCGTGGTAGAATTGTGTAAACGCCGGAAATATTTTCCGGTTTTTGCCCCGGGCATGGCAAAGGATCTTTGCGAAGATTCGTTCTGGAAAAAACAACAAAAGCAGGAGAAAATGTTTGGTGAAGCTGGCAATTGACAAAAGCGACAGTCGTTGGATAAAATAAAGCCAGAAGGGGTCCTGTTTCAAAATGGAAAGGCACCCTGCATATTATGAAAAACACAACAAAACGACTGGAGGTCCCGACATGAAAATGCTGAAAAAACTGGCCGCTTTGATTCTGGCGGCGACCATGGTACTTGTTCTGTTCACCGCCTGTGGCGGTGATACCCCATCGACCCCTGAGGCTCAGGCAGAAGCTCAGATGATGAGCACGATCAATGCAAAGCGTGGTTCGGCAGTACAGCTGTGCAATGACACCGAGCTCAAACAGGAAGCTGAAAAGTTCTTGGATTCGGCGGTAGACATCAACACCGGAGCATGGAAAATTTACAATGCTATAGATGTTCATCGTGATGACAATGGTATTTATACGGCCAAGGTCGTGGTCAAGAATGAGTATACCGGTAAACTGTTGGAAGAGTTCTTTAAGCTGGTAAACAACAAGGATAAGGATGTGAACATCAACGCAGTTGGCAAGTGGACTAAGGTTGGTGTAGCCGCAAAGACAATCAAGGGCAACATGTACATTTCTGTCGTTGTTCAGGTTAACCCCAAAGCATAAGGATACAGTAATACACTCCCCGGAGCGTGGCTGAAAAGCAGCCCTCCGGGGCTTTTTGTATTTGTGGCAAAATCCTTCTGAATGTGGTACAATAAAAGATAGATTTTGTCGAAAGAAAGGAACCTTTGGATGCAGCTGTTTGAACTGGTCAGCCCGCGGCTGTTCCGCCCGCTGGCGGGGCCCAACCGGGCGTTTTATGCGGAGCTGCTGCTCCTGCTGTGGGAGGAGTGCCGCCACACGGCGGATTACTCCATCTCCCGGGCAGAAGCGGTGAGCCGGGCCGAGGATTACTTTGCGGCGCTGGCAAAGCCGCTGGCACTGGATGCCGATGACGCGGGCGACGAAGCCGAACAGCCCACCCGGGATCCCCATACCCTTGCGCTGGGCTTTCTGCTCCGCCTGCGCCGCACCGGCTGGCTGGAAGAGCAGCCCGGCAGCTATGAGGAAGAGCCTGCCCTTGCCTTTGTGCCTGAGGTGGCCCCTCTGCTGGAAGCGCTGGAAGAGATCCTGAACCCGCGTGTTGTCACCTACACCGGCAAGCTGTACAAGGCATGGCAGCTGCTGCAGAACATCGGGGAGGAAAAGAGCCCCTATGAGAATGTTCTGCGGGAGGTGGCCTCCGATCTGGAAGCACTGAACAAGTCCCTGCGGGCGCTGAACGCATCCATCGGGCATTATATCGACCGGCTCACCCGCAACCGCACCCCGCAGGAGGTGCTGGAGCTCTTCGACCAGTACGAGGAAAAGGTGGTGGCCGCCGCTTACCACCGTTTCAAGACCAGCGATAACCTGTTCAACTACCGCGCTTATCTGGAAGAGGAGCTGGACGACTGCGAGGCAGAACACCTGCCCCGGCTGGCGCTGGATTACGCCCGGGTGGAGCGCTGTGCCCCCGGCGAGGCAGCCCCTGCCGTGCGTGCCCTCATCCAGAAACTGCGGGATTCGCTGGAAGAGATGAGCACCCTGATGCGCCAGATCGACCAGAGCCACATCCGCTACCGCAAGCGGGCTGTGCAGCGGGCACAGTTCCTGCTGCTGAGCGACCGCTCCTCGCAGGGCAGTGTCACCGCCCTGCTCCGCCGCTATGCCGAGGAGATCAAAACGCCCGACCAGCTGTTCGCGCCGGATGACGGCCCGGTGGCAAAGCATCTGCACCTTTACCCGGCGGCGGTGTTCGGGGCAAAGCCCCTCTACCCGCCTGCCGCGCCCCGCAGCGAAACGCCGCTGGCCCCGGTGCGGCAGGCCGGGCTGGACGAGGAGCAGCTGCGCAAAGAACAGCAGCTGCTGCTGGACTACGCCCGGATGGCCGTGACTGAGGAAAACGTGGGCCTGCTGGCAAAACAGGCCCTTGCCGCCCGCAGTGCGGTGGCCGCTTCCACGCTGGCGGAGGAATACCCCCGCGATTTTGCCCGCATCATCGGCTTGCACACCTACTCGCAGTCGCCGCGCCGGGCTTACGATATCACCCTTACCGGAAACTGGGTCGAACGGGGCGGCTTCCGGTTTGAAGAGTTTATTCTGACACCCCGCAGGGAGGACGCTGACCATGGCCGAACCGAATAAAATGCTGGAAGAGACCGCAAACTATCTGCTCAATCACTGCTTTGTGCTGGGCGGCGTGGAGGATCAGCGGGCAAAATACCTCTATGTGCAGGATCATCTGCCCGAGGTGCGGGCCGTGTTCGCGCCGCTGGGCTATGCGGTAACGCTTTACCCGGCTCCGCTGCAGGCGGCGGCGCTGGTCAACGAGCATGAGGGCAGCCAGGCCCGGCTGCTGAAATACGAGAGCATCCTGCTGCTGGTGCTCCGCCTGCTCTATCTGCAAAAGCGGGAGAGCCTTGCCGCCAGCGCCGATCAGGTGCTGGTCACGGTGGAAGAGGTGCAGACAGAGCTGCAGAAGATGAACCTGCCCCGGCGGCTGGACCAGCGCACGCTGGAAGAGCTGATGCGCACCCTGCGCAGGTACAATCTGGCCCGCCCGGTGGGGCGGCTGACCGGTCTGGACAGCCGCATCGAGGTGTTTCCCACTGTGCTGCTGGCCCTGCCGGACGCAGACCTTGCCGATGCCGCCGCCGAGAGCAGCCGCACCCGGGAGGAACTGGCCCTCTACGAGCGGCCTGACGGAGATGCCAGCGGGGAGGAAGAAGAATGATCGAATTAAAGCGCCTGAAGCTCATCAACTGGCACAACTTTGAAAATGTCACCTTCGATTGTGCCCGTCTGACCTATATGATCGGTGTCAACGCGGTGGGCAAGACCACCATTCTGGATGCCATCCGCTACTGCCTGACCACCAACCGCAATTTCAATGCCCTGGGCAATAAAAAGAGCGGCCGCACCCTGCAGGGCTCTGTCCACGCCAAGCAGCGCGGCGAGAACGCCTACCGCCGCCCGGGCCGCACGGTGGCATATATCGGAGCCGAGTTCTGGGATACCGTCAAGCGGACAAACTTTGTCATCGCTGTCCGGGTGGAATCCGAGGGCCCCATGCAGGAGCTCCACCCCGGCGACCAGACCTGGTACATCTCCGAGGACGGCATCACGCTGGAAAAGCTGCCCTTCCTTGATCCGCGCACCGGTGCCCCCAGCGCCAAGGAGGACTTCAAGCCCGCCGTGGGCCGCCTGTCCTACACCCGCAGCCCCAGCGAGGCCCGGGACCGCATCTGCCGCGCGCTGGGCATTGGCCGCGCCTCCAGCCCGCTGGGCAAAAAGTTCAACGAAGTGTTCCAGATGGGCACCAGCATGGACGAGATCCCCAACTTCCGGGAGTTCCTGTACCAGTACATCCTGCCCCAGCCTGAGCTGGATCTGGAAGCGCTGCAGGGCGACCGGGTGGAGCTGGAAAACCTCCACGCCGTTCTGGCCGAGGCCCAGACCCGTGCCGCCGCGCTGGAACAGATCGTGGCGTATGGCCGGGAAGCCGCTGACAAAGAAACGGATGCCCTTGTCAACCGGGGCGCGGCCCTGCTGGCCCGCGCCGAAGCGGATGCCAGTGAGGATGCCTCCTGGCAGAGCCATCTGGATGCAGGCCGCCGCCAGCTGGCCGACCTGAACGCAAAATACGAGGCCGCCAAGAACGCCGAAGCCGAAGCCCGCCGGGCCTATCTGGCGGCCCACGGAGCGGCCGGTGACAGCGGCGCGGGCCGGGCACTGGATGCCCTGACCGAGGAGTTGGCCCGGAAAAAGAGCGCGCTGGATGCAGCAGCCCGGACAAGGAACGGTCTGGAAGCAACTGCGGATACCATCACCGGCCTGCTGACCCAGCTGAACCGCAGCGGCTTTGCGGTGGAGAAGGAGCTCTGGCCCCAGCGCCTGACAGCGGAACATCTCCCCGCCCTGACCGAGGCACTGGCCCGCATCGAAAAGCCGCTGGAGGAGCAGTATTTCGCTGCCCGGCAGGCTTCGGCGGATCTGGCAAAAGAGCAGGAGGGCCTGCGGGCCGAGCTGAACGCCGTGTCCGGCGGCAAGTGGGTCTACCCCCACGGCGATGCCGCCACCAAAGTGCGGGATGCCGTGAACGCCGAGCTGAAAAGCCGCGGCATGACAGCGGATGCAAAGATCTTCTGTGAGCTGCTGACCGTGGCCGACGAGAGCTGGCAGGACTGTGTGGAGGCCTGCCTGGGTGACCGCCGGTTCGATATCCTTGTGCCGCCTGCCCACTACGCCGCCGCCAAGAGCGCCTTTGTGGCGCTGGGCGACCGGGTGGGGCCCATCAGCCTGCTGGATACCCCGGGCATTCGCAAGGCGGACCGCCATGCGGAGACGGCCCCCGCCGACAGCCTTGCCGCCCAGGTCACCAGCGAAAACCCGCTGGCCGCACAGTATGCGGACACCATCCTGCGCCGCATCGTCTGCTGCGACACCCCCGATACGCTGGAGCATTTCCCCGACAGCGCCACCCGGGACCTGCTGCGCCATCATCCCTTCCGGCTGGAACGCCTGCGCAGGCCCCAGCGCTATATCGGCCTGGATGCCCGCAGGGAGCGTGCCGACGCGCTGGAAGCACAGCTTGCCGCCCAGGCCGACCGCTGCCGCGAAGCCGCCC
Organism: Faecalibacterium sp. Marseille-Q0746; assembly: GCF_017377595.1. Taxonomy (NCBI): domain Bacteria; kingdom Bacillati; phylum Bacillota; class Clostridia; order Eubacteriales; family Oscillospiraceae; genus Faecalibacterium; species Faecalibacterium sp. Marseille-Q0746. The sequence continues at coordinate 84,928 of NZ_JAFREI010000011.1, forward strand.
AGACCGAAAAGACCCTGAAATCTGCCTACGACCAGTACCAGAACGTCCTGCGGGGCCATGCGCTGGAACAGCTGGCCGAACTCTGGGCCAGCCGGGCCGCGCTGGATGCTGCCCGTGCCGACTACGCCGCGCAGGAGCAGAAGCTGGCCGACTGCCGCGAGAACCCCATGCTGCAGCAGCTCTACCGCGAGGAAGAAGCCCGGGAAGCCGCATGGGAGACTGCCCGCAAGGCCGTGGAGCAGGTGGGCGGCGATATCCGCGTCTGCGAAAAGCAGATCGCATCCTGCGAGGTGGAACAGAGCAAAGCGGTGGAGACCGCTGCACAGAGCCGGGAGGCGGCAGAGGCATTCTTTGCACAGCACCCGCTGCTGGAGCCTCTGGCACAGGAACGCAAAAAGGGCCTGATGACGGGCGGGCGCACGGCCCGTGCCGCCGCACAGACTGCCGAAAAGGCACAGACCAGGCTGGACGATGCCCTGCGAGCGTATCTCACTTCCACGCTGGAACCTGCCCAGAGGGATTACAACGAGCACTACGTCTGCGATTATCCGCTGGGTCTGGCCGGGGTGGAGCAGTACCGCGCCCAGCACGACAGCCTTGTCCGCATTGATCTGGAACGCTACGCCGCCCGGCTGGAGCAGGCACAGCGGGACTGCAAGGACCGCTTCCGCAAGGATATCCTCTTCCGGATGAAAGATGATATCTTCAACGCCCGCCGCCAGTTCCGGGAGCTGAACAAGGTGATGGAGCAGCTGACCTACGGCGAGGAAGTCTATCGCTTTGAGCTGGAACCCAGCCGTGACCCCCAGCTGGCCGCCTTCTATCAGGTCATTGTGGACAAGGGCAACCAGCAGATGACCGATGGCGACTCGCTGGACAACCTTGCCGCCACTGCTGACCCCGTCTACGAGCGGCAGGTGGACGCGCTGATGGAAAAGATCATGGCCGATGTGGATGAGAACACCCGGGCCCGGCAGGAGGGCCGCACCACCTCCGGTGCCACCCTCTCGGATTATGTGGACTACCGCACCTATCTGGACTATGACATCAAGGTGACCAACACCGTCTCGGGCCAGCAGGCCTATCTTTCCCGCGTCAGCCGCGATTCCTCCGGCGGCGAGAACCAGGCTCCCTTCTATGTGGCCATCTGCGCCAGCCTGCTGCAGATCTACCAGAAGAGCGAGAACAGCATCCGCCTTGTCCTGCTGGACGAGGCCTTCAGCAAGATGACCAGTGACCGCATCCGCCCCATGATGGAGCTGTTCCGCCGCCTGCAGCTGCAGGTGCTGCTCATCTCCACCGTGGAAAAGAGCACGGCCATCCAGCCCTACTGTGATATTACCTATTCCATCGTGCGCCACGGCGATGCCAACGCCATTGCGCCGTTCTACCGGGCCGGCATCCTTGCCGATGCCCCGGAAAAGGAGACTGAATATGAATAACACCCTTGCAAACATCTGGCTCTTTGCCACCCACTGGACCAAGCTGGATGCCTTTGATACCGAGGAAGAGCTCAACGATGAACTGGAGCTGCTCCAGCGCCAGAGCCTGCCCACCAAAGTCCGTCAGGTCACGGACAAGGAAGGCAGGGAACAGTTCCTCCTTTACGTCAAACAGGCCGACCGCGATTACGCCCGCTATTGCACCGGCTGGCGGCCCGGCGGGATGATGTGATCCACCCCGGCAAAAAGGAGAATCCATGTCAAAACAGAAAATCCAACTTTCGGATCACTTTGATTATTCACGGCTGATCCGTTTTGTGCTGCCCTGCATCGGCACCATGCTGTTTACTTCCATTTACGGCATTGTGGACGGCCTGTGTGTCTCGAATTTTGTGGGCAAAACGGCCTTTGCGGCAGTCAACCTCATCATGCCTGTACCCATGCTGGTGGGCACAGTTGGCTTTATGCTGGGCACCGGCGGCAGCGCCATTGTGGGCATCACGCTGGGTGAGGGCGATAAAGCTCGTGCCGACCGCTATTTCAGCCTGTTTATGTCAACGGCGCTGATCGCCGGCATCGTGCTGTCCGTGCTGGGGATGCTGCTGCTCCGGCCGGTGGCCCTGATGCTGGGTGCAGAAGGCGAGATGCTGGACTACGCCCTGCGCTATGGCCGGGTGCTGATGCTCAGCCTGCCCACCTTTATCCTGCAGAATATGTTCCAGAGCTTTTTTGTCACCGCCGAAAAGCCGCATCTGGGCTTTTACTTCACGGTGGGCGCGGGCTGCACCAACATGGTGCTGGACGTGCTGCTGGTGGGCATCCTGCACTGGAGCGTGGAGGGTGCTGCCATTGCCACCATGCTCAGCCAGGTGGTGGGCGGCCTGCTGCCGGTGTTCTACTTCCTCAACCGGAAAAACACCAGCCTGCTCCACCTCTGCCGCACGCAGTTTGAGGGCGGTGTGCTGCTGAAAGCCTGTGTGAACGGCTCCTCTGAGCTGATGACCAATCTTTCCATGTCGCTGGTGAACATCCTGTACAACTATCAGCTGCTCCGCTTTGCGGGCGAGGATGGTGTGGCCGCCTATGGTGTGATCATGTACGCGTCCTTCCTGTTCGTGGCGGTGTTTGTGGGCTACGCCGTGGGCAGCGCGCCCATCGTCAGCTACCACTATGGTGCCAATAACCGCAAAGAGGTCAACAACCTCTACCGCAAGAGCCTGAAGCTCATCGGCGTGGTTGCGGTGGTAATGACCATCGGCTCCATGTTCATCATCCCCCATGTGGCCCGCTTCTTTGTGGGCTATGATGAAAACCTGCTCATTCTGACCACCCGGGCCTTCCGGCTCTATGGCCTGAGCTTCCTCATCATGGGGTTCAACGTCTATGCGTCCTCCTTCTTCACGGCCCTGGGCGATGGCGTGACCAGTGCGCTCATCTCGTTCCTGCGCACCCTGCTGTTCCAGGTGGCGGCGGTTCTGCTGCTGCCGCTCCTGCTGGGCATCGATGGCATCTGGCTGGCCGTGACAGCCGCCGAGCTGGCCGCTCTGCTGGTCAGCATCGGCCTGTTCATCACCAGAGACCAGCAGTTCCATTACCGCAAGGCGGAATAACTGCAAACAAAGAAAGGACCCTCGGGGGGTCCTTTCTTTGTTCAGAATGTAAACTCCACGAACTCGCAGTTTTTGATGCCTGCCGCCGCGTACTCCTCGTTGGTCATATCGTAAAAATAGGACTGCACCACCCGGGCAATGCCGTTGTGGGCCACCAGCAGGTAGGTCTTGTCGGTGTCGGCCCGGAGCTCGTCCAGCAGATTGTAGATGCGCTGGGCCAGCTGCATCATGCTCTCGCCGCCGGAGTAGCGGTCGGCAAAGTGGGTCTTGGAGATGCGGAACTCCTCGCCGTCCCGGGGCGTGCCCTCGTAGCGGCCAAAGCACTGCTCCCGGAGCCGAGGCTCACACCGGGCAGGAATGCCGGTGGCCTCTGCAATGGCCCGGGCGGTGTCGGCGGCGCGGGACAGGGGAGAGTACAGGATCTCATCGATCCGGAGACCGCTGGTCCGGAGCTTTTCGCCCAGCTCCCGGGCCTGGGCGCGGCCTTTTTCGGTCAGGGGGCTGTCGGTCATGCCGCAGATCTTGTTTTCCACGTTCCACACGGTCTCGCCGTGGCGGGTGAAATAGACCTTGTGCGCCGCCTTGGTCAGCCTGTGATCCCGCAGGGTGACGGTGCTGCCCTCGTTGATGTCCAGCCGGGTCAGCTCGGCATCCGGGTAGGGGAGAACCCGCTGCGTGCCGTCGGCAGCTTCCAGCAGGACATCACAGAGCACGGGCTGGCCCTCGGGCAGCTCCTCGCAGCCATAAAGCTGCTCCTCAATGCGCAGAACGCGGTAGTTTTTTTCTTCCATCCTCTTCGACCTCTTTCGGGCAGATTGTTTCTTACATTATAAAACGGCAGCGGGGCCCCGTCAACGCTTGACAGCCCCGTGTGCCGCCTGATAAACTAGGCGCAAAGGATAAAAACGCCAAAAGGAGAGAAAAAGTTGAACATTACAGAACTGCGGTATCTCGTCGCCATCATGGAATGCGGATCTGTGAGTGCGGCGGCAAAGCGGCTGTATGCCGCTCAGCCCAATGTGAGCAAGGCGCTGAAAAATCTGGAAGAAGAATACCATCTCCGCATTTTTGAGCGGTCATCCACCGGCATGATCCCCACGGAGCAGGGGCGGCACTTCATCGAGCAGGCCGAGCGGGTGCTGCGGGAGGTGGACAGGCTGGACCGGAGTGTGCAGGAGGAGCAGGAGCGCTGCGCCGAACTGCGGGTAATGATCCCCCACGCCACCTATGCCTCCTATGCGGCGGTGGATTATCTGGAGCAGGCGGCCTCCATTGAGCGGCTCCACATCCACATCCGGGAGGGCGGCTCCATGGAGGCACTGGATCATGTCCTGCGGCAGGGGTATCATCTGGCTCTGCTGCGGTACGCCGTGGAGGATGACGAGCACTATACCCATTACTGCGCCCGGCGGGGCCTGAAAATGGAACCCATTATGGATTTTGAATACAGTCTGCTGACCAACCGGGACGGCCCGCTGGCCCGGAAGGCGATCCGCGACCTGTCTGAGCTGGACAAGTATATGGAGATCCTCCACGATGATTTCCAGCTGCCCGGCGAGGAGGGCGGCGACGGTGTGCGCTGGCATGTCAACCCGGAACGCCGTATCCATGTGTATGAGCGGTGCAGCCAGTTCTCGATCCTGCAGCGGCTGCCCACGGCCTACATGTGGGCATCGCCCATGCCCCGCAGGGCACTGGAGCAGTACCATCTGGTGCTGAAGAAGTGCCCGGCCCAGCGCCAGCAGATGCGGGATGTGCTGGTCTACCCGGACAAGGGCCGCCTGCGCCCCGAGGAGCAGGCCTTTGTGGATCTGCTCCACAAGGAAGCGGCTTCCACCGTGAAATAAAGGGGCTTTCCGGCTAAGGCACGGCAAAGGTTACTCCCTTCAGAATTGACAGAAAAACCAATAAATGGATGCAAAACCGGGCGAAAATAAGCGCCCGGTTTTATTTTTGCTGATAAATGGTCAAAAAATAAACGGAAAAGCGGCAAAAATTCTTTGCAGCTATATCGGAAACGATATGGCCCCATGCCGGAAAGATATTTCTCCGCTGGAAAAAAGTGTGCTACCATGAGGCCAGAAAAGAGCCCCGGGTATGCGGCAGAATGGGGCCGCGGCCGGCAGGGGCAAAAAGGAGGTTTCTGGTATGATTAGTTTCCTGCTCTGTCTTGCGATCCTGGTGGGCGGATACTTCGTCTATGGCAAGATCGTGGACAATACCTTCGGCCCGGACGACCGTGAAACGCCTGCTGTGCGCATTAACGACGGCGTGGACTATGTCGTGATGCCCCAGTGGAAGCTGTTCCTCGTCCAGCTGCTGAACATTGCGGGCCTTGGCCCCATCTTTGGTGCCATGCAGGGCGCTTTGTGGGGCCCCGTGGTGTTCCTGTGGATCACCTTCGGCACCATCTTTGCCGGTGGCGTGCATGACTACTTCTCCGGTATGATGAGTGAGCGCAACGACGGTGCTTCCATCGCGGAGATCACCGGCAAATACTTAGGCCCCGTGATGCAGAACGTGATGCGTGTGTTCTCTGTTGTGCTGCTGATCATGGTGGGCACCGTGTTTGCCGTCGGCCCTGCCGGTCTGATCGTTGAGCTGTGCAGCCAGAGCGGCGCATCCGGCGTGATGACTTCGCTGCTGTTCTGGCTGGTCATCATTCTGACCTACTACTTCATCGCGACCTTTATCTCCATCGATGCGGTCATCGGCAAGATCTACCCCGTGTTCGGCATCTGCCTCATCATCATGGCCATCGGTGTCATCTTTGGCATCTTCACCAACCCTGCCTATACCATCCCCGAGATCTGGGATCACTTCGGCAGCATGCACCCGTCGGGCACGCCCATCTGGAGCTTTATGTTCATCACGGTTGCCTGCGGCGCGATCTCCGGCTTCCACTCCACCCAGTCGCCTCTGATGGCCCGCTGCATGAAGAGTGAGAAGCAGGGCCACTTCGTGTTCTATGGTGCCATGGTCTGCGAGGGTGTCATTGCCCTGATCTGGGCCGCTGCAGGCTGCTCTCTGTACGAGGTCACCGATGGCCTGAACACCGGTCTGGCCCAGGCACTGGCAATGGGTCAATCCAAGGCCATCTATGATGTCTGCTCCAAGACCATGGGCGGCGTGGGCATCGCACTGGCCATGATCGGCGTGGTCGTCTGCCCCATCACCTCCGGCGATACCGCCTTCCGTTCCGCCCGCCTGACCCTGGCCGACTGGTTCAAGATCGATCAGGACAGCTACGGCAACCGCCTGAAGCTCTGCATCCCCGTGCTGGGCGTGGGCGCATTCCTGGGCATTGGCAACGCGCTGGGCTTCATCAACTACACCGTGATCTGGCGCTACTTCAGCTGGACCAACCAGACGCTGGCCATGATCGTTCTGTGGGCTGCTTCCATGTACCTGTTCAAGGAGAAGAAGAACTACTGGATCACCGCAGTGCCCGCCACCTTTATGAGTGCCGTGTCCGCTACTTACTTCGTGCTGGCTCCCGAGTGCCTGGGCGGCCTGCTGAACCATAAGACTGCTGAGGGCGCTATCGTCTATAACACCGCAGTTGCTTACCCGGTGGGCATCCTCTTTGCGATCGCCATGCTGGCGCTGTTCCTCTATGCGACCAAAAAGCAGACGGTGAAAAAGACTGCATAATTGACATTTCCCCCTCTTTAACCCTCTCGATACCCATTCACAACCACAAAAGCCGCCTGCCGGGCCGTCCGGCAGACGGTTTTTTCTTGTGCAGAAAAACAACGAATTGCGGCAAAAAGAACAGGAATGCAGACAAGATGCACAAAAATATGCCAAAAAGTTTGGCAGGGTGTACTAAAAACGGAAAAACACCCGCTGAAACGATTTCGGCAAAGAAGTTTTGACGAGGATACGTTAAAAAATATTTGCCGGGATTCCCGGGAACGGCTGACTTATATAGTTTTTGATATAAGGGCCATTCTGGAAGGATATTACCAGATTTATGAAGATTGTGTTAACATAGGGCCAAGGAATGGCCGTGACGGGGCAGAATGGGGCTCCGGGCACGGACGATAAAAGGAGGTTTCTGGTATGATTAGTTTCTTACTCTGTCTGGCGCTCCTGATCATCGGCTACTTTGTCTATGGCAAGATCGTTGACAATACGTTCGGACCGGACGACCGCGAAACTCCTGCTGTGCGCATCAACGATGGCGTTGACTACGTTGTGATGCCCCAGTGGAAGCTGTTCCTCGTCCAGCTGCTGAACATTGCAGGTCTGGGACCCATCTTTGGTGCACTGCAGGGTGCTCTGTGGGGCCCCGTGGTGTTCCTGTGGATCACCTTCGGCACCATCTTTGCCGGCGGCGTGCATGACTACTTCTCCGGCATGATGAGCGAGCGCAACGACGGCGCTTCCATCGCTGAGGTCACCGGCCGCTATCTGGGCCCCGTGATGCAGAACATCATGCGTGTGTTCTCTGTGGTGCTGCTGATCATGGTCGGTACCGTGTTCGCAGTTGGTCCCGCAGGCCTGATCGTGACCCTGTGCAAGAACGGCGGTATGTCCGGTCTGCTGACCACCACCCTGTTCTGGCTGATCATCATTCTGGCCTACTACTTCATCGCAACCTTTATCTCCATCGATGCCATCATCGGTAAGATCTACCCCCTGTTCGGCATCTGCCTGATCATCATGGCTGTGGGCGTTATCTTCGGTATCTTCACCAACCCCGCCTACACCATCCCCGAGATCTGGGCAAACTTCAGCAATATGCACCCCTCCAACACCCCCATCTGGAGCTTCATGTTCATCACCGTTGCCTGTGGTGCTATCTCCGGCTTCCACTCCACCCAGTCGCCTCTGATGGCTCGCTGCATGAAGAGTGAGAAGCAGGGCCACTTCGTATTCTACGGTGCAATGGTCAGCGAGGGCGTTATCGCTCTGATCTGGGCCGCTGCCGGCTGCGCACTGTACACCATCACCGACGGCAAGATGGTCGGTCTGGCCGAGGCTCTGGCTGCCGGTCAGTCTGCCGCTATCTACGACGTCTGCCTCAAGACCATGGGTAAGGTTGGCGTGGCACTGGCTATGATCGGTGTCGTTATCTGCCCCATCACCTCTGGTGATACCGCGTTCCGTTCCGCTCGTCTGACCTTGTCCGACTGGCTCAAGATCGATCAGGACAGCTACGCAAACCGCCTGAAGCTCTGCGTTCCCGTTCTGGGCGTGGGCGCATTCCTGGGCATCGGCAATGCACTGGGCTTCATCGACTACACCGTCATCTGGCGTTACTTCAGCTGGACCAACCAGACGCTGGCTATGATCGTCCTGTGGGCTGCTTCCATGTATCTGTTCAAGGAGAAGAAGAACTTCTGGATCACCGCAGTGCCCGCTACCTTTATGAGCGCTGTGTCCTGCACCTACTTCGTGCTGGCTCCTGAGTGCCTGGGCAAGATGATCAACACCTATGCAGACGGCAAGCTGGTGGCTTACAACACCGCAGTTGCATATCCCATCGGCATCGTCTTCGCAATTGCCATGCTGGCGCTGTTCATCTATGCAACCAAGAAGAACACCGAGAAGAAAGCCGCATAACCCATTCATAGCGGCAATTTCTCAGTAAAACAAACCGGCCGCTGTCAGCTCAGCGGCCGGTTTCCTGTTTTTGGCTAAGAGTGAGGGTTGGGCCTTGCATTTTCTTTGCCGGAGTGGGAAAATGGGTACAAACAAAAACGCAAAAGAGGGATGAACGTTATGCTCTTCAAACCTGCACAATTGGGCCTTGCCAGGCTCGACCCCGCCGAGCTGGCGGCTGACCGGAAAGCCTGCAAAAAGATCGGCCCCTGCGGCGTGGGCAAAAAAGCCCTGTATCTGAACAGCTTTTACATCGACCGCCGCTACTACCTGCCCTACACCAGCATCACCCGTGTGTTCAAGCGGGTGGCCATGAGTGCGGGCGGCTTTACCGGCAAGGGAATGTTTGCCTCCATGGCTTACCTTGTGGTGGAGTACGACGGCGGCAAACAGAAGCAGTGCAACTTCAAGGACGAGCGGGACGTGGATGCCCTGCTGGAGCTGCTGGCAAAGCAGCAGCCCCAGATCCGGCTGCTGAGTGCCGCCGGGGAGCAGGCGTTGCAGAAAAAGGCCGAGGAAAAGGCCGCCCGCAAGCTGCCGGAGCTGTCTGACGATGCCAAACACACCGTGACGGTCCTGCGCAGGGCAAAGGAGTATCTGGACGCAAAGCCCGAGCTCTCCAATGAGCTCAGTGCTGCCCAGCGCCGCAAGCGCGCCCAGCTCAAGAGCAAGCCGGTCTACCGCTATGTGGCCCTTGCCATCTTCCTGTTCGGCACGGCCGCCGCGGCCTACGGCCTGTACGCGGTGTTCACCCACACCGGCAGCTACGGCGTGTACTTTGCACTGTTCGGCTTTGCAGCCATCTTCCTCTTTTCCAGCTACAACATGCTGCCCACGGCGCACAATAACAACAGCGCCATTATGAAGCGGGCCGATCAGGCCGATGCCGCCATGGCGGAGTATGTGAAGCACTACCCCAACGGCAGCTTCCCGGTGCCCAGCTGTTACGCCCATCCGATCGTCCTCAAGCGGATGATCGATGCCGTGGAGGAAGGTCAGGCCGTGACCACCGCCGAGGCGCTGGATGCCGTCAAGGCCCGCCTGCAGGCTGTCAATGCGGATGTGCAGGTGGAGCAGGAGGAGTACGACGAGATCGTCGCCATCAAAGCGCTGTTCCTGAACCACGATTATCAATAAAACTGACCCTCTCTGTCATCGCTGTGCACTGCCACGCTTTGATGGAGAGGGTTTTTCTTGCGTTGTGGGGCGCTTCGTCTTATAATGAGCACAGAGAGTATTTTGGAAAAAACAGGAGGTTCCCTATGGATATGGTCACATTGGGGCGCACCGGCATCACCGTGAACAAAAATGGCTTTGGTGCTCTGCCCATCCAGCGCATTTCCCAGGAGGACGCAGTCTTTCTGGCCCGCAAGGCTTACAAGGCGGGCATCCGCTTCTTTGATACCGCCCGCGCCTACACCGACAGCGAGGTGAAGCTGGGCGAAGCCTTTGACGGCATCCGCTCCGAGGTCTACATCGCCACCAAGACCGCCGCCCAGAACGTGGAGGAGTTCTGGAAGGACCTGCACACCTCCCTGAACAATCTGCGCACCGACTATGTGGACCTCTACCAGTTCCACAACCCGTCCTTCTGCCCCAAGCCCTGTGACGGCTCCGGCCTGTACGAAGCCGCACTGGAGGCCAAGGGAAAGGGGATGATCCGACACATCGGCATCACCAACCACCGCCTGTCCGTGGCCAAGGAAGCCATTGAGAGCGGCCTGTACGAGACCCTGCAGTTTCCGTTCAGCTATATTTCCGGTGAGCAGGAGCTGGAGCTGGTGCAGCTGTGCAAAGAGCACGAGATGGGCTTTATCGCCATGAAGGGTCTGTCCGGCGGTCTCATTACCAACAGCGCCGCAGCCTATGCCTTTGAAGCGCAGTTCGAGGGCGTTCTGCCCATCTGGGGCGTTCAGCGGGAAAAGGAACTGGACGAGTTCCTCTCCTACATTGATAACCCGCCCCGGATGGACGCAGAGCTGTCTGCGGTCATCGCCCACGACCGGGAGGAGCTGTGCGGTGAGTTCTGCCGTGGCTGCGGTTACTGTATGCCCTGCCCGGCTGGCATCGAAATCAACAACTGCGCCCGCATGAGCCTGCTGCTCCGGCGCTCGCCCTCGGCAGAGCATCTGAGCCCTGCCGGTCAGGCCAAGATGAAGAAGATCGAGGGCTGCCTGCACTGCAACCAGTGCAAGGCCAAGTGCCCCTACGGGCTGGATACGCCCGCCCTGCTGGCCCGCAACTATGAGGACTACAAGCGGGTCCTGGCCGGGGAAGTCAAGGTGTAACAGAGAAAACAAAAAAGATGGATGCCGCACGACATCCATCTTTTTGTTTTACAGCGAAGAGAGGATCGGCTCCCGGAAGATCTTCATGGCCTGCTTGTAGCAGCGGATGAAATAGAGGATCTCCGCAATGGCGGTCAGAGCCCAGGAGCAGGGGTAGAGCAGGTAAAGCGAGGGGATGGTATGGAAGTGGGCGAAGATGGTGTATACCCAGATCACCCGGAACACACAGGAACCCATGATGACGATGACAGTGGGCACCACGGTCTTGCCCAGACCGCGGGAAGCGGCAATGGTGCAGTCCATAAAGGCGGAAATGCAGTAGGCCAGCGCCATGACACCCACACGCTTCATACCGGCATCAATAACGGCGCTTTCGGTGGTGAAAAGGGCGAGGAACTGCCGCCCGAACAGGAACAGGCCGCCGCCCAGCGCCAGACCCACACCGAAGGAATAGGCCAGCGAGATGAAGTAGCTTTTCTTGACACGGTCGGGCTTGCCTGCGCCGTAGTTCTGGCTCATAAAGCTGGCACAGGCCATGTAGAAGGCGGCCATGCAGTCGTAGATGAGCGGGTCAGCATTTGCGGCGGCGCTGTTGCCCTTGACCATGAGGGAATCAAAGGAGTTGACACCGGCCTGGATGAACAGGTTTGCGATGGCGAAAATGGCGTTCTGGAATCCGGCAGGCAGGCCCAGCGCCAGAATGCTTTTGGTCATGGCGGGGTCGAGCTTTGCTTCCTTGAAATGAAGGGCGTAGCAGTCCTGCACCCTGGTCAGAGCGTGGAGGATGAGCCCGGCAGAAACACACTGGGAAATGGCACTGGCCAGCGCCACGCCTGCCACGTCCAGGTTGCAGACGATGACAAAGAACAGGTTCAGAAGGATATTCAGCACACCGGCAAAGCTCAGGATGTACAGCGGCTTTTTGGTCTCCCCGATGGCGCTGAACACGGCGTTGCCGAAATTGTACAGAGCCAGTGCCGGCATACCCAGAAAATACACCCGCAGGTAGAGGATCGCACCCGGCAGCAGGTCCACCTTGGTGTTCAGCAGCCGCAGCATGGCAGGGGAGCCCAGCAGCCCCACAACCAGCAGGATCACGCCTGCGATCAGGCTGACGATCAGGGCCGAGTGGACGGTGTCGTGGACATCGTCCGGGTGTCTGGCTCCGTAGAAGCGGGCCACCAGCACGTTGATGCCGTTGCCCAGGCCGATGAGAAAGCCAGTGAACAGCGTGACAAAGATGCTGGTGGAGCCCACCGCGCCCAGCGCTGTGGAGCCCGCAAACCGCCCCACCACGGCCACGTCCGACATATTGAATAAGACCTGCAGCAGGTTGGATAATGCCAGCGGCAGGCTGACCAGAAGGATCTGCTTTGCCAGAGGGCCTTCTGTCAGGGATCTTGTGCTAGATTTCATGTTCTCTTTTTCCTTTTCCAGTCCTAAACCGTGCCCGCGCATACCGGGGCACAACACCTATTATAAGAGATGCGCACACTTTTGCAAGATGAATCTTTCAAAAAGGAAGAACAGAATGCATCAGTGTCTTGCTGGCGCGGGATCGGACACGGAATCCGGATACAGAGCCGCCAGACGGCTTGATTTTTGCCTCCGGCTGTGCTATACTACATTACACTGGTTTGCCAGTAATGTGCGATCGTAGCTCAGCTGGATAGAGCGTTCGGCTCCGACCCGGAAGGCCAGAGGTTCGAATCCTCCCGGTCGCATGTGTTAATAAAATCCCCGGTACACAAAAGTGCGCCGGGGATTTTTCTTTGTGGCCGGGAGGGTCAGACCTTACTTTAGATTTTCCATAAGTTTTGCGGCCAGCGTTTCGGCTTCTTTGGCCGGGACCCAGATATCCGGAGAAAGGCCACGCATTTCTTCAAAATAATCTGTACCCTCCGGCAGCAGATAGACACATACGGATGTCATTATAACCGAGCATTTGCTGTTCGGCAGTTCCACATGCCCACCATTTCCGATCATACATCCATTTGTGTTTTCTCCGATGATCAGGCTGTTTTCCAGATTATAGGCAAGGTCCATTGTGATTTCTGCAGAAGAGGCAGAGCATTTTCCGCTTAAAAGAATCAGAATGTTGTCGTGCGTTTGCCACCGATGAGCTTGTATCGCTACGGATACCGGATTAACAACGTCATAGCGGACTCCATTGCCCTGTACACGCTGGCGGCTGTATCGGGTGATCCACTGATGAGCTACTTCTTCATATCCGCCGACATTGGAGCGCAGATCCAGCATGGAGATCGCAGCATCACTCATTTGTGCTGCCGCAGCATTGACCTCCTGTAGAAAAGAGACCTCAAAGCTGTTGAACTGGAATACCGGGATTCCATCTGTCTGGCGAAGATCGGTATTCTGGTCTTTGGGAAGCTCTTTGTAATACTGGCTCCATGCGTCTGCTGTCAGTGTGTCGGTACTGCCGTCTGTATAGTGCACCGTCAGCGTTTCATCACAGGTGTGCTTTTCCCATTCTGTCCCATCAAATGTAGCAGGCTTCAGCAGGACCGGATAATACACCAGATACCCCTGCTCAGAGATTGAACGCTTGAACAGTTCATCCAGATCGGGATGATCGTCCACGGATGCAACGACTTTTCCATTGGCATTCTGATAGCCCGAATCCGTTTTTACGAACATCACCTGACGGAAGAAAAACGGAATGTCTTTTTCCGACGGATAGTCCTGATTGATGTTGAAGTGACCGTCCTTGATAAAGGTAAGATGACTTACCAGAATCTTCTGCAAATCTTCACAGGTCAGGCTGTCCCTGCTTTGGACTTCCTGCAGAGTATCAGCCTTTGCCTGATCGAATACAGCGTGTCCGCCAAAATAATCGTAGAGAGCATAATCATAGTAGAGCGCGTCGAAGAGGTAATTCACATCTGCTTTCGCTTCATCTACGGTAAGTTCCTTTTCGGCATCGTATTCGCTGTAGGTATCGGTAAAGTAATCTGTATCTTTCTGTGCATCGGCGGGGTCATCGTAATGCCGCAGATAGGGTGTCGGGTCGGCGGCAGGAGCCGCTTCCCAACGCTGATGCTCCGTATTGATCTCATCCAACAGTTCGGCCTTTGTGGGCTGAGAATCCTTCACAAGCTGGGTGACTTTGGTACAGCCAGAAAGGTTTATGAGCACGATCAGACAGCAGAGCAGAGATGCAAGTTTGGACTTCATGGTGTAGGACTCCTTTTGATTTTGATATTACCCTTTCCGATTTTTCTGCCAGATGCGGTATAGGCCGTCCGTGATCAGATACTCCCGGTATTCGATCGGCGTGCGGCAGGCCTCCCGGATGGTGCGGGGCAGGTTGCCGGTGGCATAAAAGCGGATATCCGGGCCAAGCTCTGCCTGAAAACGCTCGGCCAGCCCATCCAGCAGCCCGGCGGTGCCCAGCACAAAACCGTTCTGTAAGCAGGCAGAGGTGTTCTTGCCCAAGATCGAGGAGGAAGCTGGAGCGGAGAGGTCGATCTGGGGCAGCTGGGCAGTTTTTTGCACCAGCGCGGAAAGGGAAAGCTGCGGCCCGGGCAGGATGACACCGCCCACCAGCTCCTGTTTGCCGTTGACTGCCATGATGGAGATGGCGGTATCTGCCGAGATGACCGCCAGCGGTCCGGGCCCCTCCTCCAGTGCGGCCACCGCACCGCACAGCAGTTCTGCGCCCAGCTGGGCCGGGTTGTCCAGCCGCAGTTTGATGCCGCTTTTCAGGCCGGGGCCAACGGTCAGGAAGCGGGCAGAGCAGAACATCCGCAGCGCATCCAATACCCGGCCTGTCAGTGCGGGCACCACACTGCCCAGAATGCCGCCCTCGATCCGCTCGGGGGCAACCTGATATAAGGAGAGCAGATTCAGCAGATTCATGGCGTATTCGTCCACCGTTGCGGCCGGGCTGGAATGCAGCCGCCCGCTGAACTGCAGGGTGTCGTGTTCGTAGCCGGCAATCGTGATGTGTGTGTTGCCGATGTTGACCGTAAGGATCATGGTTGGGGCCTCCTCCGCTCTATAATGTAATTATATAATATAACACCGCCCCGGAAACTGCAAGGGCTCTCCCCTTGGCAAAGGGGAGACGAAATGGCCGTGGCCATTTCGGAGGGGTTCAAAAACCTGCCCGGAAGCACTCCTTTTGCGAAATATAGAAAAAAACTCAAAAAAGATGCAAAAAGGTGTTGACAGAAGCTCATGGATATGGTATTATACTTGAGCGCCAAGGGCCGCCGGAAAGAATGACTTCTGAAAGCGGCAGAAGCAAAGCGAAAGAGCCAATATGGATACGTTGAAAAACGAGCCACAAGTTCGAAAAGATCGAAAAGCTTCCAAAAAAGTGCTTGACAAAAAATCACATCTGTGGTAAAATAATCAAGCTGTCAGCCGCTAAGGCTGAGGCGCACAGGACCTTGAAAATTGAACAATATCGAAAAACTTGTAACGGAACCTATTTTCGTGTTGGAAAAACACGTTAAACAATTCCAAACAAAGTAATTCACACAGGACGCAAG
>NZ_JAFREI010000012.1:0-58900 GCF_017377595.1 Faecalibacterium sp. Marseille-Q0746
TACGGATCGGATAAACGCTGAAAGCATCTAAGCGTGAAGCCGACCCAAAGATAAGATATCCCACTGATTCAATCAGGTAAGATCCCTTGTAGACTACGAGGTTGATAGGCACGATGTGTAAGTGGAGTGATCCATTCAGCAAGTGTGTACTAATAGATCGAGGGCTTGACCACAATTCGCTTGAATTCTCAAGTCAATGATAAAATGTTAGCAGTGATTATTCAGTTTTGAAGGCACGTCCTTCAAGAAACACTGGACAAAGTAGAACAGAAATGTTATACTGAACCAGTCATATTGGTCGGTGACGATGACGGTGAGGTTCCACCTGTTCCCATTCCGAACACAGAAGTTAAGCTCACTCGTGCCCAAGATAGTTCGCTGGAAACGGCGCGTGAAAATAGGTAGTCGCCGACTTAAACAAAACCCCTGAGGAAGAAATTCTTCAGGGGTTTGTTTTTTTGTGCGTGTGCCTTTCCGTTAAAATAGCCTAAAAAAATCCAATGGATTTGTGAATGTTCACAAACTTCGCCCAGACCCCTTGATTTTTTATAGGGGGGGGGGGTATGATAAAGTGCGAAAAGTATCTCGTCAGCAAAACAGAAAGATCGGCAAATCAGTCGGAAGGCTGTGACGCAAGGCGGAAGGCCCGGTAGGGGCCGTCAGCTGCACTTTGCTCTGTGCAACCCTCTTCGACTATGCGGAAATGTGCCAGCGCCCCCCAAGGGGCAGTCGGTGCGGGGTTATGGAGAAGTGTATGGGAGTAGCTTTTCCGGGAACCACAATCACCTTGCCCTTGAGAAGCGGCAGACTAAAGCATAGATAGAGAGGGCAAGCACGCCCTAAAGTACAAAACGCAAAGCGTTGTACCAGCCATTTGGCTGGTGCGGCGCTTTTTTCTTTTTGTCTGGGTGCTTTTCATAGAGAAACTGGGAGTATTGATGACTGACAAAGGAGGATTTTTATGAAAAAACGGCTCATCAGCCTCTTACTGGCGTTCAGTATGATGCTGACATTCCTGCCTGCTGGGGCAGTGTCGGCATTTGCGGAGGGAAATTTGGGTCCGTATGACTGCGGAGAAACGCCGGGTACTGTCACAGCGACATTGAGCCCGAACAGCGATGGAGAAGAGGGAGAAGAGACCTATACCTTGACGATTACGGGCAATGGTCCCATGGCAAATTATGACAGATATATAACTTCATCTAATGATTCATACGCTCCGTGGTATGAGAAAATACAGAATATCACACAGCTTATCGTTGAGGGTGGCGTAACGACGCTGGGCGATAATATTCTTTATTACAGCTATTCTGATAGCAACAGTAAGTTTCACTCTTTTCATCCGAATCTGCGTAAAGTAAAACTTCCGGAAGGATTGTCCTGCATCGGCGCAAGCGCATTCTGCGACAGCCCTGAGCTGACCGAGGTTAAAATTCCAAGCACCGTAACAAAAATTAAGGACAGTGCATTTTCGAGATGCACTGGACTGACAAAGATTGAACTTCCGCCACAGCTGGAAGAAGTTGGTTATAGTTCGTTCTACGGCTGCAGTGGACTGACAGAAATCACTATCCCTTCGAGTGTCAAAACAATCCGTAGTGGTGCTTTTGAGGAATGTTACAACTTGGAAAGTGTTACCCTGTCAGAAGGAATAGGTGAGATCGGCAATGAAGCCTTTAAGCGTACGAATCTAAAATCGTTGAATATTCCCAAAAGCGTGAAGAAACTGGGGCGTGATATCGTTTATAATTGTTGGCACTTGCCTTACATTACAATTGAAGCCCCAAGTCAATTAGAGGAGACTTTCGAAGGCAGTAACGGAGTTTTTCAGCCTAGTTGTAATACAAATGTTTATTGCGAACCTAGATTAGAGCGTCTACTACGGCACTTCGACGGGAACGAAGGCTTTATTACCACCGTTGATGTGACTCTCGTAGATGGTGACACGATCACGCCGAAAAAAATTGACTACGGCGCAGACATTACGGCACTTGACAAAGACAAACCTATCAAACCGGGTTACACCTTTACAGGTTGGTATACCGATGCAGACTGCAAGATCCGATATCCGGATGCACAGCTGTTTACAAACATCAAGGGCACCAAGCTCTATGCCGGTTGGAAGTTCGACCCCGATGCTCTGGTCTGCCACCCGCTGACCGTGACCGGCGGCACTGTTACTGTGAAATACGACGACAGCGATGTGACCAATACCTTGACTGTTACTCCTGACGAGGCCACCGGCAAAAAGACCTACTCTGTACCGGACGGCGCAGAAGTGACCGTGACGCTGGACAAGGCCCTGATCCCTAAGGGCAAGGTGTTTGACGGTTGGTCTACCACCGGCAATCTCTCCCTGCTCACAGGTCAGGACTACAAGGCAGAGACCATCACCTTTACCATGAGCAGTGGTGTGGATATTGCCGCACAGTACCGTGATGCCGCCACTGTGACCATTGAGGGCCTGGAGAATGCCGTCATCAAGGAAGGCGAAAGCAAGGACTTTACTGTAAAGGTTGACCCCAAGGACGATGCCAAGCTGGGTGAGGCATTCATCGACTTTGGCAACAAGAACAGCGAGATCGAGTATCAGGACAAAAACGGTGCGTATCAGCCCATGCCGGAAGGCGGCCTGCCCATTGATCTGGGCGATGTAAAAGAACAATATGCGTTCCGCATTACTCCCAAGGAGACCGGCAAGCAGACCCTGACCGCTGCTGTCAAGCAGGGTGAGAATGAGCTTGCAACGGACGAAAAGGACTTTGTTGTGTCTGAAATGCCCATCCTGACTTTGAAGGACGGCGTGATCACCAGCGTAACAGTGCCCGGCAAGAATGGTGCTGACCCCGAGGATATCACCGAAATCGTTAAAAAGAATGCCAACGAGGACGGTTCCTTTAATGTCCCCGAGGGTGCAACGGTGAGTGTTGCATTTGATAAGGATGCTTTTGCAGATAGCGGTCTGAAATTTGGCCACTGGGATATCACTGGCCTGGATGATCCGAACGCTTATCAGGATAAGGAAAGTTTTGCCTTTGTGATGCCTGCAAAGGCCGTGACCCTGAAAGCCATGACACAGGATGCATCCATTGAAGATGACGAGCCCGATATCGTTGGCCCCATCGTGATCGGCACTACTGTTGTTGTCGGCGGTGCAGTGCTGGGATATCAGGCCTATTCTCTGGGCGCTGAATTTGCAGGCAAGCTGATGGCTCTGCCCTACTTCCCCAGCAACCGCAGCGCCCTTGCCATGATGCTGTGGGAGGATGCAGGCAAGCCCATGCCCGAATCCGAACTGCTCTACCCCGATGTCGGTCAGGAAGAGCGGGATATGGATCTGCAGCACGCCGCCCGCTGGGCCATGGAAAACGAGCTTATCCCTGACCTGAACGATGAGGGCACGGCTCCGGAAGAGATGAAATTCTATCCCGACAACACCGTAAGCAAGATCGATGTGCTGAAAGCATGGCAGAAAGCACAGGAGCTCAAGCAGAACGCCTGAGCAGCCCTAAACCAACCCCCACTTGGCCCGTAAACCGCAATGCGGGCTGAGTGTTCCAAAATTCCCAAAGTACAGAAGCGCTTCATCCTCTCCTGGATGAGGCGCTTCTGTGCTTTCCGGAACTTTTTTTCCCGGCACCCCTTGCATCCCGCCCGCCGGTGCGGTATGCTTAACCAATAGAGCATTGCAGAGGGAGGGAGACCCCGGATGGACATGGAAGAGATCCGCTACCTGTTGGGCGGCACGGTATTCGCGCGGGCCAAGGCCTACACGGACCGGATACAGGATCTGAACTGCGAAGTGGCCGGGAACGGCGTGCGCCACCTGAGCGCCGACGTGCGCGGCGGCGGGCGGAGCCTGTACCAGACCCAGGTCTGGCTGCGGGAAAACGGCAGCTTTGTCAGCGCCAGCTGCTCCTGCCCTTACAACGAAAACGGCGAGGGGCCCTGCTGCAAGCACATCGGCGCGCTGCTGATGTGGGACAGCGAGAGTCAGGGCCTTTCCGGCAGAGCGCCGCAAAAGCCCTCGGAGAGCCCGGAGAGCATCCCGGGCGTGGTGCGGGGCACGGCCAACCTGCAAACGCCCCAGCCTGAGGAGCCGCCCCGCAGGGACAGCTATGCCTCCAGCCTGGAAATGCTGTTCGGCAAGAAATGGCGGGGCGAGGAACCGGAATCCGACTACGAGGCACGGCGGCTGCTCCGGGCCTATCAGGAGGGAGCACTGGCCGAGGTGGACGGCGTGACCGGCCACGCGGAGCTGCGCCCCCACGCCGCAGAGCTGGAACCGGAGCTGACCCTGCTGCCCGGGGAGCTGCCCTGGCTGCGGCTGCGCATCTCGGCAGACGGCGGGCGGCAGTATGTGGTAAAGAGCATCCCGGACCTGCTGCGGGCCGTGGAGAAGCACGGCTTCATCAGTTACGGCAAGGCGCTGGAATTCCAGCACAGCTGGGAGGCCTTTGCCCCGGAGGCACAGCAGCTGCTCCGCCTGCTGCGGCGGCAGCTCAGCGCAAAGGAAGGAGCCGAGGCGGCCCTGCGCAGCTACGGCAATGCGCCCCGCAGCGGGCCTGCCGGGGGCATCCCGCTGAACGGCGAGATCTTTGACGGTCTGGTGGCCCTCTATGCCCCCACCGGCAATCTGGGCGGCTACACCCTCAAGACCGGCATCCCGGCCCTGACCATGCGGGTGGAAAAGCGCCGGGGCGGCGTGGAGGTGTCCGTGACCCCCGCGTTGGGATGGAAAACGGGTTTAGACAACGACTATTTATACAGTGAGGATACGATCTGGCAGCTGGACCGGGCCGAAAGCGCCCGGATGCGGCCCGCCCTTGAGGCGCTGTGCGGCAAGAGCCTGTTCTTTACCACCGGGGATGCCACCGCCTTTTGCAGTTACGTCCTGCCGGAGCTGGGCAGCAGGGTGACCATTGAGGACCCCGAACGCCTGCTGCTGAATCAGATCCCGCTGGAGCCGGTGGTGCAGTTTTACCTTGACGCGCCCACGCGGGAAACGGTGCGGGCGCACCTTGAATTTTTGTACGGCGAGGACCGCGTCACACCGGAGGAACCGGGGCCTGCCGGTCTGCTGCGGGATGCCCGCGCCGAACAGCGGGCCGGGCGGCTGCTGGGGCGGTACCTGGAGCCGGGGCCGGACACCATGGGCAACGGCCTTGCTGCCCACTACGATGCCTATGAGGAGGATGAAGTCTACCGCTTCCTCGATGAGGGCATCCCGGCCCTGCTGGCCGAGGGCGAGGTCTACCTGACCGATGCCTTCCGCAGTATGCAGGCCGCGCCGCCGAAGATCTCGGTGGGGGTGTCGGTGCACGGCAGCGTGCTCGACCTGGAGGTGGACACGGGGGAGTTCCCGGTGGGGGAGCTGAAAGCCCTGCTGAGATCGCTCCACCAGAAAAAGCGCTACCACCGCCTGCGCGATGGCCGTCTGCTCCGGCTGGACGATTCTATGGAGGTGCTGGACGAGCTGAACGAGACGCTGGAGCTTTCCGGGGCCAAACTGGGCCAGGCCCACGCCCGGCTGCCCCTGTACCGGGCCCCCAGTCTGGACTGGGCGCTCTCGGGGCAGAACGGCATCCGCTTCAACCGGGACGATGCCTTCCGCCAGCTCAGCCGGAGCTTCCACGCGGTAAAGGACAGCGAGTATACACCGCCCGCGTCTCTACAAAAAGTTTTGCGAAAATACCAGCGGGACGGCTACCGCTGGCTCCGCACGCTGGATGGCTACGGCATGGGCGGCATCCTTGCGGATGATATGGGTCTGGGCAAGACGGTGCAGGTGCTCAGCTATCTGCTGGCCCTCCGGGAGCAGGGCGGGAACCCCCTGCCCAGCCTCATCGTCTGCCCGGCCTCGCTGGTGCTGAACTGGGCCGAGGAATGCCAGAAGTTCACGCCGGAGCTGAACTGCGTTGTGGTGGACGGGGATGCTGCCCACCGGGCCCAGCTGGCCGAGCAGTGGGACGGGGCCGATGTGGTGGTGACCAGCTATGACCTGCTCCGCCGCGACGAGACCCTGTACGAGAACCAGAAATTCTACGCCTGCATCCTGGACGAGGCCCAGGCCATCAAGAACCACACCACCCAGAAATACAAGGCGGTGTGCGGGGTGAACAGCCGTGTCCGCTTTGCGCTGACCGGCACCCCCGTGGAGAACCGCCTGGGTGAGCTGTGGAGCATCTTCTCCTTCCTGATGCCGGGCTACCTGCCGCCCTACAAGAGCTTCTGCAGCCGGTTTGAAAAGCCCATCACGCAGGAAAACGACCCGGCGGCGGTGCGGCGGCTGAACCAGCTCACCGGGCCGTTCATCCTGCGCCGGATGAAGTCCGAGGTGCTGAAGGAGCTGCCCCCCAAAACAGAGAATGTCTACCGCATCGAGCTGGAGGAGGAGCAGCGCAAGCTCTACCTTGCCGCCGTGGTGGATGCCCGGGAGAAGCTGCGGGCCGCCAAGCCCGAGGACAAGATGGCGGTGTTCGCCGTCCTCATGCGGCTGCGGGAGATCTGCTGCGACCCCCGGCTCATTGCCGACAACTGGGCAGGCGGCAGCGCCAAGCTGGATGCCTGCATCGAGCTGGTCACCAGTGCCGTGGAGAGTGGGCACCGCATCCTGCTGTTCAGCCAGTTCACCTCCATGCTGGAGCTGCTTGCCAAGCGGCTGGACGCAGAGGGCGTGAGCCACTTCACCCTGCAGGGCTCCACCCCCAAGCCGGTGCGTGCCGAGCTGGTGCGCCGCTTTAACGGCGGCGAGGCCAGCGTGTTCCTGATCTCCCTGCGGGCAGGCGGCACCGGCCTGAACCTGACCGCCGCCGATATCGTCATCCACTACGACCCGTGGTGGAACGTGGCAGCCCAGAATCAAGCCACCGACCGTGCCTACCGCATCGGCCAGCAGAACCCGGTGCAGGTGTACAAGCTCATCGCCCAGGACACCATTGAGGAAAAGATCGTGGAGCTGCAGCAGGCCAAGCAGGATCTGGCCGAGACCGTCACCGGCAGCGCGGATGGTGCCATCCTGCGCATGAAGCCGGAGGAGCTGCTGAATTTGTTGGAGGGAACCGAATGATGCAATACGCCCTATTTGCCCGGCCTGTCGTGACCATTTACGACCTGCCCCAGACCACGAAACAGAGCGAGGCGGGCCTTGTTTCCACCATCGGGGACGAGGGCCTGTACGGTCAGGCCTGTCAGGTGCGCACCGCCCCCGGCGGCGTGACTGCCGAGGGAGTGCCCCTCTCCCCGGAGGTGGCCGAGGTGGTCACCTTTTACGGCTACCACGGCTTTGTCCGGCGGGATGCGCTGAAATTTGTCAGCGAGGATGCGCTGCGGGCCTACCTGCCCCAGCCGCTGGTGCTGGTGGGCCGTGCCACCGATGTGCTCAGCCTGCCCAAGGTGCAGGGGGTGCGGATGCTGGAGCTGGAGCGGGGCTGCCTGCTCTGCCGCCTGCCCGAACCGCCCGAGGAAGCCGAGGCCCACACCGGCTGGGCCAAGGTGGCCCTGCTGGATGGCCGCACCGGCTATGTCCGGGACGTGGCGCTGGAGCCGGTGCGGTTTGAGATGACCGCCGTGTTCACCCAGCGGGAGGGGCTGGCCTTTGATGACGCACTGGCCGAGGCCCGGAATATTACCGCCGGGGAGCTGGTGCCGCAGGCACTGCAGGCGTGGTACGACGGCAGCGAGGAAGCGTTCCGGGATGCCGTCTGCGCGCAGGCGAAAAAGTATCTGGGCACCGAGTACCGCTGGGGCGGCAAATCGGGCCGGGGCATTGATTGTTCCGGCCTTGTCAGCAGCGCCTATATGCAGTGCGGCGTGCTCATCTACCGGGATGCCAGGATCGTGGAGGGCTGGCCCATGCACCAGATCCCCTTTGCAGACAAAAAGCGGGGCGATGCCCTCTATTTCCCCGGCCATATCGCCCTTTACCTTGGCGAGGGCCGCTACATCCACTCCACCGGCGCGTCCGCCAGCGGCGGCGTGGTCATCAACAGCCTTGACCCCGCCGACCCGCTGTACCGGGAAGATCTGGTCAAGAGTCTGTATGCGGTGGGGAGTGTGTTCTGATAAAGTAACTCACCCTCTCAGTCAAAGCCGTCAGGCTTTGACTGAGAGGGCGAGGATGTTATAGGAGGAAGAACAATCCATGAAAGTCTTTGATCTACATTGTGACACCCTGAGCGAGCTGCGGCGCGCGGAGATGCGGGGCGACGGGCAGACCTTTGCCCACAACAACGGCCACATCGATCTGGAAAAGCTGGAGAAGGGCGACTACATGCTCCAGTGCTTTGCCGCCTTTGTGAATCTGGCCGACCCCACCCCGGGCGCGGACCCGCTGGTGACGGCGCTGGAAGAGATCGATGTGTTCAAGCGGATGATGGAGCGGTATTCCGACAGGATCGCCCCTGTCTACCGCCCCGAGGATATCCGCAAAAACGCCGAGGCGGGCAAGATCAGCGGAATGCTGACCATTGAGGAAGCAGGCTGCTGCAAGGGCAGTCTGGGCGTGCTGCGCCGGATGTACGAGCTGGGCGTGCGGATGATGACCCTGACCTGGAACCACGAAAACGAGCTGGCCAGCCCCAACGTGGTGCCCGGCAACGGCCCCATCTGGCCCTGTATGCCCAACACCGAGACCGGCCTGAAGGAGAAGGGCTTCGAGTTCCTGGCCGAGATGGAGCGCCTGCACATCATTGCCGATGTGAGCCACCTGTCCGATAAGGGCTTCTGGGACATTGCGGAGCACAGCACCCGCCCCTTTGCGGCCAGCCACTCCAACTGCCGCGCCCTGGCCCCCCACTGCCGCAACCTGACCGATGAGATGATCCGGGTCATGGCGGAAAAAGGCGGTCTGGTGGGCCTGAACTACTGCGCGGGCTTTCTGGATGACCAGCCCAGCCCCGACCTGTGCCGCAGCACCACGGCCCTGATGGCCAAACACGCCGCCCATTTCAAGCAGGTGGGCGGCATTGAGATCATCGGTCTGGGCAGTGACTTTGACGGCATCGGCGGCAAGCTGGAACTGAGCGACTGCTCCAAAATGCCCCTGCTGGCCGATGCCCTGCGGAAAGAGGGCTTCACCGAGGATGAGGTGGAAGCCATCTTCTTCCGCAACGCACAGCGTTTCTTTGAAAACAACCTGTAATCACCGTTGGTATCAAAATCATCGTTGCAATCGTTGATAACGTTGGTGAAAAAGAAAAGTTAGCAACGATAACAACGATATCAACGATAATAATGTCTTAACGGTAAGAATGAAGTATAACGGAAAGTATAGAAAAGTTGAGGGATTCCAGATGGATCAGAATATGACATTGGAAAAGCGCATTGCCGCCGAGCTCTATTCCTATCAGGGCAGGATGAGCGTTTTTGTGGACGACCTGCGCGGCAGCACGGTGGAGATCGGTGCCGACGAGGAGTTCGAGACGGCCTCCACCATCAAGGCGTTCATTCTGGCGGTGCTGTATCTGCAGGCCAGCCGGGGCAGGGCTGACCTGGAGGAGGAGATCACCTACGAGGCCAGCCAGTTCGTGGACGGCTCCGGGATGCTCCGGGCCCTGGGCGTGGGGGCAAAGCTCAAGGTGAAGGACACCGCCACCATGATGATCATCTGCTCGGACAACATCGCCACCAATATGATCATCGATTACCTGGGGCTGGACA
The DNA here is from genome assembly GCF_017377595.1 of Faecalibacterium sp. Marseille-Q0746. NCBI lineage: Bacteria > Bacillati > Bacillota > Clostridia > Eubacteriales > Oscillospiraceae > Faecalibacterium > Faecalibacterium sp. Marseille-Q0746. The sequence continues at coordinate 9,661 of NZ_JAFREI010000012.1, forward strand.
CCATCAATGCCTGCATCCGGGAATTGGGCTTTGGGCACACCGTCCTGCACAATCCCCTCCACTTTGACCGCTACGACAAGCTGGGCACCACCACGCCCCGGGACTACGCCGCCCTGTTTGCGCAGGTGGCAAAGGGTACGCTGGTCAGCAAAGAAGCCAGCGCCGCCATGCTGGGCATCTTCCGCCAGCAGCACTACAACACCATGCTGACCCACGATTTCCCCCAGTTCTATCTGGACTGTGAGGAGACCGGCGAGCCGGAGCTTCTCTGGGTGGCCAGCAAGAGCGGCAGCATGAACGCCTGCCGCAACGACGGCGGCATCATCCACACCCCCTACGGCGAGTATGTGATCGTTCTGATGAACAAGGAGTTCCATGACATCATCGAGTACAACGACCACCCCGCCATGGTCTATGGTGCCCGGGTGTCCCGGATGATCCTGGATCAGATCCTGGCCTGCGAGGGAAAGCTGTATCTGAAGTAAACCTCTCAGGCGCTTCGCGCCAGGTTCACGCTGCGGTGACGGAGAGGTTTCGCAAAGAAGTACATAAGGAGTAGGAAAGTAGAACGAATGGAAATTACATTATCATTGCCAATGCTGCTGTTTTTGATGCTGATGACCGGGTTTGCGGGCTTTGTGGACTCGGCGGCGGGCGGCGGCGGCCTGATCAGCCTGCCCGCCTACCTGTTTGCGGGCCTGCCGGTGCATTACACCTACGGCACCAATAAATTCAGCGCGGCCTGCGGCACCACCTTTGCCACGGCGCAGTTCTTCCAGAAGGGAGCCATGAACATCCGGGTCGGCCTGCTGGCGGCTGTGGGCAGCTTTGTGGGCAGCGCACTGGGCTCCCACATCGTGCTCCTGCTCAGCGATCAGGTGCTGCGCACCATGATGCTCATCATCCTGCCGGTGGCGGCGGTGCTCATCCTCTGGCGGCGGGACCTGCCCGACGAGAACCGGGACGACGGCACCCTGAACGCAAAAAAGGCGGTGCTGGCTCTTGCCATCGGGCTGGGCATCGGCCTGTACGACGGCATCTTTGGCCCGGGCACCGGCACCTTTGCCATCATTGCCTTTACCACCCTGATGGGCTTTGACCTGCGCACGGCGGGCGGCAACGCCAAGGTGCTCAACCTTGCCAGCAACTACGCCAGCCTGGTAACGTATCTTTCCAGCGGGCTGGTGGTGTTCTCCATCGGCATCCCCTGTGCCATCAGCGGCATTGTGGGCAACCTGCTGGGCTCCCACTTCGCCCTCAAGAACGGCGCAAAGTTCATCCGCCCCATGATGCTTGTGGTGCTGGTGCTCCTGCTGGGCAAGATCGTTTCGGACGCGGTGCTGTGAACCAACAAAAAAGAGGAACTGCCGGGAAAGCAGTTCCTCTTTTTGATTGGGTAAGATCAAAAGGTGAAGCCCTCATCGAGGAAGGCCAGGCCGAACGCGCCGGGGCCGGCGTGGGTGCCGATGACACAGCCGATCTGGCGCACAAGGGCCTCGTTCCGGCCCAGATTCTCCTGCAGGTAGGTCTGGATGGGCTGCACCTCGCGGGGGGCGAGGGTGTAACCGGCCAGCGCGTCGGCGCAGGTGCTGATGCCGCCCAGCTCCTCGATCTTCTTGAACAGGGCAACGTAAGCGCCGGGCAGGCCCCGGGCCTTGCCCGCCATAACGACCTTGCCCTCCTTGATGGTGATGAGGGGCTTGATGCCCAGCATCCCACCGGCCACGGCCACGGCGGCGGGCAGGCGGCCGCCCTTGCGCAGATACTTCAGGTCGTCGATGACAGCCACCAGATGCAGATGCTCCTTGGCGTGCTCAAGGGTGGCGGCGATCTGCCCGGCAGTCTTTCCGGCATCCCGCAGCTGAACAGCCAGCCGCACCAGCAGGCTCTCGCCCAGGCAGACGTTCTCGGAATCCACAAAGAGGACATTGTCCACATTGGCCATGTCTGCGGCCAGCCGGGCGCACTGGCAGGTGCCGGACAGCTCATGGGAGAGGAAGATGCCCACCACTTCGTCCCCGGCGGCAGCCGCCTCAAGGAAGAAGCGCTGGAACAGCTCAGGGCTGGGCTGGCTGGTAGTGGGCAGCTTGTGGCAGCGGGCCATCACGCCGTAATACACGGTGGGGGTCATGTCCACGCCGTCCCGGAGCACGGTGCCGTCCTCCAGGGTGACGTTCAGGGGGATGACGGTCACGCCCAGCTGCTCGGCTTCAGCGGGCAGGATGTCGGATGCGGAATCGGTAAGAATGCGGATCATAGTAATACCTCCAACGGGGCCAAGAACGGATAACCCGACCAAATCAATCAAAAAGTCGTATAGGAATATACCAGAGACGACGGGAAATGTCAATTGTTTGAATCAATATTTCTTCGTATTTTCGCAATTCCGCTCCGTTTTCTTGCACAAACGGGCCGGAACATGATACAATGAACATCAGGCATTGCGGGGCGGTGCGCTGTGCGCCCGAAGCGGCGGGACAGCGCGGCCCCAAACGGAGAGGGGACGGAGAAGATGTCAGAACAGAACCGCCGCCTGCGGGCGGCAGGCATCGCGGCACTGGCCTGGGCCGGGCTGGCGGCGGTCTGGTGTGTGCTGGTTCCCGGCGGGGCGGCAGAGCTGCCGCAGGGCGTGCCCGGCACGCTGCGCAGCCTGCTGGTGCTGCCGCTGGCCGAGGAGCTGGTGTTCCGGGGGGCGCTGCTGCGCCTGCTGCGGCCGCTGGGGGAGCACCCGGCAAACCTCTGCCAGGCTGTGCTCTTTGCGGCCCTGCACGGAACGCTGACCGAAAAGTGCTACGCGCTGGGCATGGGGCTCATTTTCGGGTGGGCCGCAGAGCAGACCGACAGTCCTGCACCCGGGGTGGTGCTGCATATCCTGAACAATGGGCTGGTGCTGGCCCGGGCGCTGGCAGAAAGGGGAATGGGATGACCGACTATGAGCTGATGGGCGCGGCGCTGGAGGAGGCCGCACGGGCCGCCGCGCTGGGCGAGGTGCCCGTGGGCGCGGTGGTGGCCCGGAACGGCGAGATCATCGCCGCCGCCCACAACACCCGCGAGACCGAGAAAAACGCCCTCCACCACGCCGAGCTGCTGGCCATTGACGCGGCCTGCAAAAAGCTGGGCGGCTGGCGGCTGTGGCAGTGTGAGCTGTTTGTTACGCTGGAGCCCTGCCCCATGTGCAGCGGCGGCATCATCAACAGCCGGATCAGGCGGGTGGTGTACGGCGCGGCGGATACCAAGGCCGGGTGCTGCGGCAGCGTGACCGACCTGTTCGCCCTGCCCTTCAACCACCATCCGGTGGTGGAACGCGGCCTGCGGGCGGAGGAGGCGCAGGCGCTGCTGCAGGCGTTTTTCCTCCGGCTGCGGGAGCAGCGGGCCGCAAAGCCCCGCTGGAAACCGCCCGTGACCCCCTGAGAACGTGAAAAAAAGTGGGAACTGCGTGAAAAGACGGCGGTTCCCACTTTCTTTTTTCGCCGAATTGTGCTATATTATTTAATGGTAACTTGTCGAAACCACTCGCACAGACCAGCGGGCTCGCCGCAGGACCGGCCTTGACCGGAAAGAGGAGCAGAGCGCAGCCCATGGGTGCGGTGGAGGGCGGGACCTTCCTGCCTGCGGGATTTTTTGCAGGCAGAGAACAAACGGCAGGAGGGCTGACTCTTGTACGATGATGAATTTGAATTGACCTTTGACCTGAGCGATGAGGACAAGGCATCCCGGGTTCCTGAGCCGGAACAGGAGCCGGTGCAGGAAGCTGCGCCGGAACCGGCCGCGGAAACAGAACCGCCGGTGGAGCCTGTGCCGGAACCGGCAGTCCCTGCGGCCAACGGGCGCTGCGTGCTGATCTCGGGCGGCGACCGGGGCATCGGAGCCGCGGCGGCCCGCGCCTTCTGGCAGGCGGGCTACCGAGTGGCGGTGCTCTACCACACCCACGCCGAGGCGGCGGCGGCGCTGGAAAAGGCGCTGCCGGGCCTGCTGGCGGTCCAGTGCGATGTGGCCTCCCGCGCCAGCTGTGAGGTGGCGTTCCACACTGTGGAGCAGGCCGTGGGCCATGTGGATGTGCTGGTGAGCAACGCGGGCATTGCCCAGCAGAAGCTGTTCACCGATATCACCCCGGAGGAGTGGCAGCACATGCTGGACGTGAACCTGAGCGGCGCGTTCCACCTGTGCCAGCTGGCTCTGCCAGGCATGATCCGCCGCAAGGCGGGCCGCATCCTGACCGTGAGCAGCATGTGGGGCCAGACCGGCGGCAGCTGCGAGGTGCATTACTCCGCTGCCAAGGCGGGCCTGATCGGCCTGACTAAGGCCCTTGCCAAAGAGGAGGGGCCCAGCGGCATCACCGTGAACTGCGTGGCTCCGGGTGTCATCGACACCGATATGATGGCTGCCTTTACGGCAGAGGATAAGGCTGCGCTGGCCGAGGAGACTCCCGTGGGCCGCCTGGGCAGCGCGGACGAGGTGGCGCAGCTGCTGGTGTTCCTGGCAGGCGAAAGCGCCGGTTACATCACCGGGCAGGTGTTCGGCGTGAACGGCGGCCTGGTGATTTGAACCATCCCGCAGCGGCAAAACTTATGATACGATATCACTTACGGCGCAGCCAGCGCCGCGGTGAAAAGGAGAGAGCGAAATGGGCATGACTTTGAAGGAACTGTTGACGAAGGGCGAAGGCACCCTGACGGCGGGCGAGGCCAAGACACTGGCTTCCCAGTGCCGGATGGATGTGGAAACGCTTTACACGCTTCTGGAGGAGCGCGGCATCAAAATTCTGGATGACGAGGCCGACGGTGACACCAGCCTGGATGTGGAAGGCATCATGGCAGAGGTGGAAAGTGCCGAGGCAAACAGCGATGAGCTGGGCCTGGGCGATGAAAATGAGGACGACCCGGCAGAGGAGAACCCCGCAGACCTGAAGGCTGCCATGGATGAGCTGCTGGATGACCCTGTGAAGAACTACCTCAAGCAGATTGGCCAGATCCCGCTGCTGAGCGCGGAGCAGGAAGTGGACCTGAGCAAGCGCATCCACGCCGGTGCCGAGGCTGCCCACATCCTTCAGGCCGACCGCCAGAAGTACGGCGCGCCTGAGTACATCAAAAAGAACAGCGCCCGCTTCTCGTTCGAGGAGGATGAGAACAGCCGGAGCTATACCGAGGATCTGGACGAGGACGGCAACACCAAGTCCAGCGAGGATGACGAGGAAAAGGCTGCCGAAGAGGAGGCCATGGAGGCTGTTGAGAACGGCCCCCTGACGGAGGAGCGACGCCAGGAGCTGCTCAAGATCCGCCGCGACGGCCTGAACGCCCGCCGCAGCCTGAGCGAGGCCAACCTGCGTCTGGTGGTCTCCATCGCCAAGAAGCATGTCGGCCACAACCTGGCGTTCCTGGATCTGATTCAGGAGGGCAACATCGGCCTGATCAAGGCCGCCGAGAAGTTTGACTGCGACCGCGGCTTCCGCTTCTCCACCTACGCCACCTGGTGGATCCGTCAGGCCATCACCCGCGCCATTGCGGATCAGGCCCGCACCATCCGCATTCCGGTGCACATGGTCGAGACCATCAACCGGATGCGTCAGGCCACCAACCAGCTGGTCTACCAGAACGGCCACGAGCCCACCCCCGAGGAGCTGGCAAAGGCCATGGATATGAGCGTGGAGCGCGTGCGGGAGATCCAGCGCATGGCGCAGGAGCCCGCCAGCCTGGAAAGCCCCGTGGGCGAGGAAGAAGATTCCTCTCTGGGCGATTTCGTGGCCGACGAGAACGCCGAGGCCCCCGGCAAGGCAGCGGACCGCGCCATGGTGGCCCAGCAGATCAATCAGGCCCTCAAGAGCCTGACCCCCCGTGAGGAAAAGGTCATCCGCCTGCGCTTTGGTCTGGACGATGGCCGCCCCCGCACGCTGGAGGAGGTGGGCCGCGACTTCGGTGTCACCCGTGAGCGTGTCCGCCAGATCGAGGCCAAGGCCATCCGCAAGCTGCACAGCCGCAAGTGCCTGGCCCTGCTGAACGGCCTGATCGAGTGATCCTGAACTTACCGCTATGAGAAAGAGCCCCCGCCGGTCTATTCCGGCGGGGGCTCTTTTGGTGCTGTACAGGTCAGCAGCTGCGCAGCAGAAAGGCCATATAGAGGGGAAGGGTCAGGAGCGGCCCGTTTTTCCCGATATTATAGTCCCCGAGCTTGATTGCATGGGATACATGATATTTTTCAGGGTGGTTGAGGATCGTCTTTGTGCTTTTGACATTTCCGGAGCGGGCCTTTACCTCTACAAGGGTGCATTCTCCCTGATAACGGATCACAAAATCCACCTCGAGGCCGGAATCCTTGTGGAAATAGTAGAGCTTGCGCCCCATCTTGGTGAAGATATCGGCAATCAGGTTTTCAAAGATAGCACCTTTGTAGCCATAGAGGTCGCCTTGCAGGATGTCAAACTGCGTTCCGTCCTCCAGCATGCTGACGAACAGGCCGGTGTCGCACATATAGACCTTAAAGGTATCCTCTTCCGCGTTCCCATCCAGAGGCAGCTCGGTAATGGACAGATTGTGGCATCGTGTGATGATGCCGGCGTCCTCGATCCATTGCAGGCTTCCAGCATATTTTGCGGAGGTGGAGCCTTTTTTTACAACGGAATACTGGAATTTCTTGTTTTCCTTGGCAAGCTGGCGGGGAATGGACTGGAAACACTCCTTGATGCGGGACTTATCCTTTTTTTCCGCGTACTTTACCATGTCGTCCTCATAGGAACGAACGATGTCCCGCTGGATACGCAGGACCTCATCCATCTGCCTGCTGGTCACAAAGGTCTGGACAGCATCCGGCATTCCTCCCACAACGGTATATTGGAGCAAAAGCTGCCGCATCCGGTTGTGCAGCGCTTCCGGCACAGGAGAACCGGAGTCCAGAGAACTTTGCAGCAGCGCAATGACAGGTTCGGTGATGTCATTGGCCCATAAGAATTCTTCAAAATCCAGTGGGTACATTTCAAGAACCGTCTCCGATCCGACTGGAACAGATCTTGGTTCTTTGCCGTAGCCCTTTACGCCCAACTAAGAACAACTTTTTCAAGGGACTTCTTTGCGATAGCTGAAACTTTTTCGAGCGACTTTTTAACAGAAGAAGCAACTTTTTCAAATGACTCCTGCGCAGGAAAGTGGATCTGCCGCAGCGCGGTTATAATTCCTCTGCCCGCCCCATATATTCTTTTCAGAACAAAACGGGTGGGAGGGAACGGTATGTTTGTGGTAACGCTGAACAAGACGAGCTTGAAAAAGGTGGGGGCCGGTGCGCTCTGCTGTGCGCTGGTGATCTTCAGCGCCTTTCTGGGGCGGTACATCAGCACCCGCACGGTGGCGGCAGCGGCCGGGGTGAACCGGATCGAGAGCGCACAGGACATCCAGACCTGGTTCACGGGCTATGGGCTGGATGTGGACGGCACGTCCATCACGGCGGATAAGGTCAAGATCCCCCGCAAGTGGGACGACAGCTTCTCGGCCTTCAACGGGGTGGTACAGCAAAGCGGAATGGATCTTATCCGCTACAAAGGGAAAACCGTGGAAAAGTGGACCGCCCTGATCCCGGCGGCCAGCAGCGGAGAGACCAGCCGCTACGGCGTGCTGCTGGTCTACCGCAAAAAGGCTGTGGGGGCCTACCTGCTGGAAAAGCCGTCAGGCACGGTGATCGGCCTGAAGGATGCCCAGACCGCAATGGCGCAGGCTGAGCAGCAGGATGCCCAGCAGGTGTCCGGTGAGGATTACAGCGGCGACTGGGGAGAGCGCCATGATGAGGAGCTGGGCGCGGCCGGGCAGAGCCAGCAGACCAGCGGGGAGCCGGACTCCGTGGTGCCCGAGGAGGCGCAGTACACCGACCTGCCCCTGGATGCCGAGGGGTATCCTGTCGAATGAATCCGGTGGAAAATGGGGGCAAAACTTCTGTTCAATAGCACCAAAATTTCTGGCTAAAAATCAGCAATATGGAATGATGAAAAAATAACGAAGCGGGTTTATAATAATAGTAGCATCCCGCAGCAAAATCGGCTGCGTCCGGAGTGGCAGGACCGTCCGGATCTGAAACGGGATGAAGTAAGGAGAAAATGATTATGAAGGAATTCCAGTATACTGTTAAGGATGCATGCGGCATCCACGCTCGTCCGGCCGGTCTGCTCGTGAAGGTGGCCAAGGGCTTTGCCAGCACCGCTACCCTGGAAAAGGACGGCAAGAGCTGCGACCTGCGCAAACTGATGGCTCTGATGGGCATGGGTGTCAAGCAGGGCGACACCGTGACCGTGAAGGTGGAGGGCGACGATGAGGCCGCCGCTGCCGAGGCCATTCAGAAGTTCCTGACCGAGAACGTCTGATCTTTGAATCTGCGGACAAAAGCCCTTGCGGGAGACCCTGCGGGGGCTTTTTCGCACTAAAATTCTCAACAAAGGAGAGAGAACGATGCAGGTAGGAACCGGTAAAAGCATCCTGAACGGCATTGCCATCGGCAAGCTGAAAATTTACAAGAAAAAAGATACCGTGATTTCCACCGCCCAGGTCGCGGACACGGCGGCAGAGGAAGCCCGCTTTGAAGAGGCTCGGGCCAAGGCCATTGACCAGCAGACTGCCCTGTATGAAAAGGCACTGGCCGAGGCAGGCGAGGACATTGCCGAGGTGTTCAACATCCATGCCATGATGCTGGATGACGATGACTTTGTGGATGCCATCAAGGAGATCATCAACGGCCAGCACATGTGTGCGGAGTATGCCGTCAAGAAAGCGGGCGACAACCAGGCCGCCGTGTTTGCCGCCATGGACGACCCCTATTTACAGGCCCGCAGCGCCGATGTCATCGACATTGCCCAGGCCATGCTGGACATCCTGCAGGGCGTGGACAATGCCACCCTGCAGGGCACGGAGCCCAGCATTCTGGTGGCGGAGGATCTGGCACCCTCGGAGACGGTGCGGATGGACAAGAGCCTGCTGCTGGGCTTCATCACCCGGGAGGGCAGCTCCAACAGCCACACCGCCATTCTGGCCCGCAGCATGAACATCCCCGCCCTGATCCAGTGCAAGGAGATCCAGGAAGATTGGGACGGCAAGATGGCTGTGGTGGACGGCTACAACGCCTGCGTGTATGTGGACCCCACCCCCGATCTGCTGGAGAGCCTGAAAAAGCGCCAGCAGGAGGACCAGAAGAAGCTGGCCCTGCTGGCCGAGCTCAAGGGCAAACCCAACACCACGCTGGACGGCAAGACCGTGCAGGTCTTTGCCAACATCGGCGGCATGAGCGATGTGGGCGCGGTCCAGCAGAACGACGCGGGCGGCGTGGGCCTGTTCCGCACCGAATTCGTCTACCTGAACTGCACGGATTACCCCACCGAGGAATACCAGTTCGAGGCCTACAAGCAGGTGCTGGAGAGCCTGGCTCCCAAAAAGGTGGTTGTGCGCACCTGTGATATCGGCGCGGACAAGACCGTGGACTACATGAAGCTCGACCACGAGGACAACCCCGCGCTGGGCTACCGCGCCATCCGCATCTGCCTGACCCGCAAGGATTTCTTCAAGACCCAGCTGCGGGCCCTGCTGCGCGCTTCTGCCTACGGCAACATGAGCATTATGTTCCCCATGATCACCAGTCTGCGGGAGCTGCAGGATGCCAAGGCCGTGCTGGAGGAGTGCAAGGCAGAGCTGACCGCCGAGGGCAAGAAGTTCAGCGACAAGATCGAGGTGGGCACCATGATCGAGACCCCCGCCGCAGTTCTGGTGGCGGACGATCTGGCCCAGGAGTGCGATTTCTTCTCCATCGGCACCAACGACCTGACCCAGTACACCTGTGCGCTGGATCGCCAGAACGCCAAGCTGGAGCCCTTCTTTGACCCCCACCACCCCGCTGTGCTGAAGGCCATCCGGATGACCATTGAGGCGGGCCACCGCCACGGCATCTGGGTGGGCATCTGCGGTGAGCTGGGCGCGGATACCGCCCTCACCGAGACCTTCCTGCGGATGGGTGTGGACGAGCTGTCCATGAACGCCAAGAGCATCCTGCCCGTGCGCAAGATCATCCGCGGCGTGGATCTGAGCAAGCCCTCTGCCAAGAATGTCTGAGTTCCCCTGACGGAACTGTAAAAGGGGCTGCTGCGGCGCTCTCTGCCAACCAAAGTGTTGGCAAAGGGGCGCGCGGCAGCTCTTTTTTGATTGCAACAAGAAGCAAATTCACAAAACTGCCGCCTGACAAGCCGCAGTTTCATGGGTGAACGCTTCACAACGGTAAAGCTGGGTGCTATACTATACCTAAGTCGTATTTTTTGAACGCACCTCTGGAGATGAAAGATAGATATGACGCAATTTCTGATCCGCCGGTTCATCCGGCATCCCAATGATCCCCAGGACCCTGCCACCCGCACGGCCTACGGCAACCTTGCCAGTGGTGTGGGTATGGCCTGCAACCTGCTGCTCTGCCTGGGCAAGCTGCTGGCAGGCACCCTGTTCGGCTCCATCGCCATCATGGCGGATGCTTTGAACAACCTCTCGGACGCTTCGTCCAACGTAGTCAGCCTCATCGGCTTCCGGCTGGCCGCCAAGGCCCCGGATGCCGAGCATCCCTACGGCCACGCCCGCTATGAATATCTGGCCGGTCTGGTGGTCAGCGTGACCATCCTGGGCATCGGCTTTTCCCTGCTCAAGGAATCGGTGGTCAAGGTGTTCCACCCCACCCCCGTGGCGTTCAGCTGGCTGAGCGTGGGCGTGCTGGCCGCATCCATCCTCGTCAAGCTCTGGATGAGCGGCTTCAACCGCACCATCGGCCGCACCATCGGCTCCGAGACCCTGATGGCCACCGCCGCCGACAGCCGCAATGACGTGCTGACCACCGGCGCGGTGCTGGTCTCCACCGTGGTCTGCAGCCTGACGGGCTGGGCGCGGCTGGACGGCATCATGGGCGTGGCCGTGGCAGCCTTCATCCTCTGGTCGGGCTGGGGGCTGGTCATGGACACCCTGAGCCCCCTGCTGGGCGAGAGCCCCAGCCCGGAGCTGGTGGAGCACATTGAGCAGACGGTCATGGGCTACCCCGGCGTGCTGGGGATGCACGACCTCATGGTGCACGATTACGGCCCGGGGCATCAGTTCGCATCCCTCCACATCGAGTTCCCGGCAGAGACCGACCCGCTCAAGGCCCACGATGTCATCGACAACATCGAGAACGATTTTATAAAGCGGGACGGCCTGCAGGTGACCATTCACTATGACCCCATCGTCACCACCGATGCGGCGGTGGGCGTGCTGCGTACCCGCCTGATGGAAAAGGCCCGCCAGCTCGACCCCTGCCTTTCGATCCACGACCTGCGCATCGTGCCGGGTGATACCCATACGAATGTCCTGTTCGATCTGGAGTTCCCGGCGGGCTATACCGGGAACAAGGACGAGATGCTGGCCGCCATGTGCCAGTTCGTCCATGAGCAGGACCCGAAATACAGCTGTGTGGTGAAAGTAGAGCAGAGCTATGCGTCTGCTGCCCACGAAAAATAAATTTGTGTTTTAGAGGGGAAGGAACTTATGCTGAACGAAACTTACCGCGGGATGCTGGCCCACAAGAGCGTCATCCGCGAGACCTTTATGTACGGCAAGCAGCGCGCGGCCCAGATCGGTTACGAGAACGTGTTTGATTACTCGCTGGGCAACCCCAGTGTGCCCTGCCCGGAGCAGTTCACCGCCGCCATGCAGGAGCTGCTGGCACAGGAGGACCCGGTGGCCCTGCATGGCTACTGCCCCAGCCAGGGCGACCCGGAGTTCCGCACTGCCGTGGCGGCCCACCTGAACAGGACCTTCGGCCTGCCCTATGCGCAGAAGGATATCTTTCCCACCACGGGTGCGGCGGGTGCCATTGCCCACGCTGTGCGCGCCGTGACCCGGCCCGGGGATGAGGTGCTGACCTTTGCCCCCTACTTCCCGGAGTACGGCCCCTATGTGGAGGGCACCGGTGCCCATCTCAGGGTGGTGCCGCCCCAGGCCCCGGCCTTCCAGCCCAATCTGGAGGCCTTTGAGCAGATGCTGACCGAAAAGGTCACCTGCGTCCTCATCAACACCCCCAACAACCCCACCGGTGTGGTCTACTCTGCCGACACCCTGACCCGGCTGGCGGAGATCCTGACCGAGAAGAGCCGGGCCTACGGCCACAACATCTTCCTTGTCAGCGACGAGCCTTACCGGGATATCGCCTTTGATGGCAGGGCTGTGCCCTACCCGGCGGCGTTCTACCCCCACACCCTGACCTGCTTCTCCTTCTCCAAGAGCCTGAGTCTGCCTGGCGAGCGCCTGGGCTACGTGGCCGTGCGCCCCGACTGTGAGGGCGAGGAGGTGCTGGTGGATATGATGGCCCAGATCTCCCGCTTTACCGGCCACAACTGCCCGCCCAGCATCATCCAGCGCGCCGTGGGCCGCTGCCTGGATGTGACCAGCGACCTGAGCGTCTACGAGACCAATATGGATCTGCTTTACAACAAGCTGAAAGCGCTGGGCTTTGAGGTCGAGCGGCCCGGCGGCACCTTCTATCTCTTCCCCAAGGCACTGGAGGAGGATGCCAACGCCTTCTGCCGCAGGGCCCGGGAATTTGACCTGCTGCTGGTGCCCAGCGATACCTTTGGCGTAACGGGCTATGTCCGCCTTGCCTACTGCATCGACACCGAAAAGGTAAAGCGCAGCCTGCCCGCGCTGGAAAAGCTGGCGGCCGCGTATCAATAAAGCCGAACCTTCCGGCAGAGCATCTGGCAGTGCCGCCGGGGGTCACAGTATTTTTTGAAACAGAGGAAAGGGAAACTGTTATGGAAAAGATCAAGATGACCACGCCGCTGGTGGAGATGGATGGCGACGAGATGACCCGTGTGCTCTGGAAGATCATCAAGGAGGAGCTCATCCTGCCCTTTGTGGATCTGAAGACCGAGTACTACGATCTGGGCCTGCCCAACCGGGATGCCACCCAGGATCAGGTGACCATGGATGCCGCCCTTGCCAACAAGAAGTATGGCGTGGCAGTCAAGTGCGCCACCATCACCCCCAACGCCCAGCGCGTGGAGGAATACCACCTGCACCAGATGTGGAAAAGTCCCAACGGCACCATCCGCGCCGTGCTGGACGGCACCGTGTTCCGCGCGCCGATCATGATCGACAGCATCAAGCCGGTGGTCAAGAACTGGACAAAGCCCATCACCATTGCCCGCCACGCCTACGGCGACGTGTACAAGTGCACCGAGTTCCGCATCCCCGGCCCCGGCAGGGCGGAGCTGATCTACACCGGCGACGACGGCTCCCGGCAGGCCGCCACGGTCTACAACTTTGAGTGTGCCGGTGTCCTGCAGGGCCAGTACAACAAGGACACCTCCATCTACAGCTTTGCCCGCAGCTGCTTCAACTACGCGCTGGAAAGCAAACAGGATCTCTGGTTTGGTGCCAAGGACACCATCTCCAAGAAGTATGACCACACCTTCAAGGACATCTTCCAGGAGGTGTACGATGCCGAGTACCGGGAAAAGTTCGAGGCCGCAGGAATCACCTATTTCTACAGCCTGATCGATGACATTGTGGCCCGTGTCATCCGCAGCGAGGGCGGCTTTGTCTGGGCCTGCAAGAACTACGACGGCGACGTGATGAGCGATATGGTCTCCACTGCCTTTGGCTCGCTGGCCATGATGACCAGCGTTCTGGTCAGCCCGGACGGCAACTATGAGTACGAGGCCGCCCACGGCACCGTGACCCGCCACTACTACAAGTACCTCAAGGGCGAGGCCACCTCCACCAACCCCATGGCCACCATCTTTGCCTGGAGCGGTGCCCTGAAAAAGCGCGGCGAGCTGGACAGTCTGCCCGCGCTGGTCCGGTTTGGCGAGGCGCTGGAGGCCGCCAGCCTGCAGACCCTCAATGACGGTATTATGACCAAAGACCTCTGCGGCCTGGCGGAGGGCATCACTCCCACCCAGGTGAACAGCGAGGAATTCATCCAGGCCATCCGCACCCGGCTGGAAGCAAAACTGGCATAAGCGCTGCATCACGGCCCCTGCCCCGGAACCCCGGCGGCGGGGGCTTTTTGCGCCTATACAAGGCGGTTGGCCTGTGCTACAATGGGAGCAGAAAAGGCGGTGACAGTATGCAGCATCATCCTCTGCCCGAATACCCCCGCCCGGCCCTGCGGCGGGACAGCTATGAGAACCTGAACGGCCTGTGGCAGTACGCCATCACCAGCTCTGCGGGACTGCCCGCAAAGTGGGACGGCGACATTCTGGTGCCCTACTCCCCGGAGACGAAAGCCTCCGGCGTGGGGCGCACCCTGCAGCCCGGGGCGTGGCTCCACTACCACCGGAGCTTTGTGCCCCCGGCGGGCACCGGCGGGCGGGTGCTGCTCCACTTCGGGGCCGTGGACTATGCCTGCGCCGTGCAGGTCAACGGCCATCTGGTGGGGGGCCACCGGGGCGGCTACTGGCCCTTTGCGCTGGATATCACCGATGCGTTGAACCCTGCCAGCCATGACCGGCTCTGGGTGGCGGTGCAGGACCCCACTGGCACCGGCGTGCAGGCCCGGGGCAAGCAGACCCTCCGGCCCGGCGGGATGTTCTACCCGGCCCAGAGCGGCATCTGGCAGACCGTCTGGCTGGAGCGTGTGCCGGAAAATTACATCACGGAGCTGACCGTCACCCCGGACTATGATGCCCGCACCGTGACCGTGAAAGCCCATACTTCCCTGCCCGGCGGGGCGGCGAACCTGTGGGCCGTGGTGCGGGCCGGGGGCGTGACCATTGCCGAGGACTGGGGCAGTGACGAGGCCGACCGGGACGGTGCGGTGACCCTGCACATCCCGGAGGAGCATTTCTTCCCGTGGAGCCCGGACAGCCCGTTTTTGTACGACCTGACCGTGGGCACCACACAGGGAGAAGAGGAGCAGCGCGACACCGTGCACAGCTACTTTGCCCTGCGCAAGTGGAGCTGTGCGCCGGATGCCCACGGGATCATGCGCTTCTGCCTGAATGGCAGGCCCATCCTGCTCAACGGCCTGCTGGATCAGGGCTACTGGCCCGAGGGCCTGTACACCCCGCCCAGTGATGGGGTAGTGGTGCGGGAACTGCAGACCATAAAAGAGCTGGGCTTCAACCTCCTGCGCAAGCACGCCAAGATCGAGCCGCAGCGCTGGTATTACCACTGCGATAAGCTGGGCCTCATCGTCTGGCAGGACATGGTGAACGGCGGCGGGCCCTACAAGCTCTGGCTCGTGACCTACCTGACCAACGTGTTCCAGCCGCTGCTCCGCCGCCTGCCCGACGCAAGGCCCCTCTGGGGCCTGCTGGGCCGCGAAACGGAAGCGGGCAGGGAAGAATATGCCCGGGAGCTGGAAGCCACGGTAAAGGCCCTGCAGTGCCACCCCTGCGTGGGCTGCTGGGCGCCCTTCAATGAGGGGTGGGGGCAGTTCGATGCCGCCGGGGCCGTGGAGGCCGTCCGCAGGCTGGACGATACCCGCCTTGTGGACGAGGCCAGCGGCTGGTACGATCAGGGCGGGGGAGATGTGGATTCCCTGCACAACTATTTCTACCCGCTCCGGGTCAGGCCCCGGAGCCGGGTGGTGGCCCTGAGCGAATACGGCGGCATTGCCTGGCCCATGCCCGGCCATGAGCCGCCCCGCAGGGCGTATGGCTACGGCACGGCAAAGAGCCGGGCCGAGCTGACCGCCCGCTGGAAAAAGCTGCAATTGGAAACGGTGCTCCCCCAGCTGAAAAAGGGGCTTTCGGCCCTGGTGTACACCCAGGTGAGCGATGTGGAGGACGAGGTGAACGGCCTGTTCACCTACGACCGCGCCGCCATCAAGCCCGACCCCGCCGCTGTGCGTGCCGTGAACCAGGCGCTGGAAGCGGCGTTTGAGAAGATCGTAGAATAAAAAAGAAGGCTGTTACCCTGTAACTCCCTCAGTCACGGCTTCGCCGTGCCAGCTCCCTCTCGGAGGGAGCCTTGGCGTAACGGTGAACTGTGAAAGCCTCCCTCTCAGAGGGAGGTGGCATCGCGTCAGCGATGACGGAAGGAGTTTAGGCAACAGCCTTTTTGCATATCAATAAAAACTTAGTTGGTGCTGCTGTTTACGATCTTGGAAGCGGGCATCCTGTTCATGGCGGAGCTGCTCAGATTGTGCTCCAGAGAAGCGCCGTAGGCGGTCAGCGCCTCGGAGAGCTCCTCCCCCTTCATATCGTTGAGCACCTGTCCGCGCAGGTCGTCCAGCGCCTTCAGGCTCAGCGGGTCGAGCCGCAGGGCGGCCATCAGGGCGTAGCTGTTGTACTTCACAGCCGCTGCCTGCCCGATGGACAGGCCCCGGATGGTGTCGGCGGCACCCTCTGCAGTAAAGGCAGAGGTCACGGTGCTGTCCCCGATGAGCTCCAGAGAAGGTGCATTGGAATCGGAGGAATAGGTGGAGCCCAGCACGGCGTAGACCTCCGGCAGGGCGGAGGTGACCACGCTGGAGAAGTAGCCCAGCAGGGCGCTGCTGTCGGCGGCAGCGGCGGCGTTGGTCTGGTCCACAGCAGCCTGGGTCAGGGCCAGCATCTGGGTGATCTGGTCGTCATCGGCAGAGGCATAGGTGCTGGTGTTGTAGAGCGGGATGGTGTAATAGGCCAGCTCATACATGTTGTTCTCCAGATGGCTGGTCAGGTCGGCATCCGACAACGGGGTCTCGCCGTCCACGCCGTAGACCAGCTCCAGCAGGTCGCTGCTCTTGATGAGGATGCGCTCAAACCGCTGGACGGTGTTCAGGCCGATGCCGTTGGCCTTGTAGGTGTCGCCGTACTGCTCCATCAGCTGGGAGGCGTAGCTGTCGGCCTGTGCTTCCTCTTCTGCGGTCAGCTGGCCGCCCAGCTCCTCAAAGCGGGTCTCGATGGCGGCGTAGGTCTCAAGGTTCTCCATGGTTTTCTGGCTCACATAGTCGCTGACGGTGGCGGTCTCGCCGCTGTCGGCATCCACGGTGATGGTCTGCTTCAGGAAGGCCTTCACATCGGTGGCATCCTGCTCCGAGGTGGCCAGATCGGCGGCCTTCTGGTAAGCGTCGTACTGGGCCAGCAGATACAGGCCCGAGGTGATGTCCACCGTGCCGATGGTGCCCACCGAATCCGGGGTGGAGCCGCAGGCGGCAAGGGAAAATACCATTGCCACGGCGGCAAGAAGTGCGATCAGTTTCTTTTTCATTGTTATGCTCCTGTCGTTCGGATCGCCCGCCCTCTCCGTCAGCGCAAGCGCGCTGCCACCTCTCCCAAGGGGAGAGGCTTTGGCAATTCCCCGCAAGGTCTTGGGGAGCCGCCAGAGGCTCCCCCTTTGGGGGAGCTGGCAAAGCCTATTGGCTTTGACTGAGAGGGTGAGGCCGTTAATCTTTCAAAATATCCTGCATCGCCCGGAGGATGCTCTGCAGCAGCTCCAGCGGCTTTTCCTCTTTTTGCAGGGTGACGGAGAGGTAGGGCTTTGCACCGGCCCCGGTGACAACGCGGCCGTTGAAGGCCACCAGCAGGCCCTGGATCATCCGGAGGTCCAGCTGCTCTACCTGCAGCACCAGAGTGTCCTTCTTCTGGGTCACCTCGTACACGCCCACGGCGGTGGCCTGCACCCGCGCCAGCGAGACATTGACCAGATCGCTGACCGAGGGCGGCGGGTCGCCGTAGCGGTCGATGAGCTCGTCCAGCACATCGGCGGCATCCTCGGGGGTCTGGATGGCGGCGATCCGCTTGTAGGCTTCAATGCGGCCCGGCCCGTCGGCAATGTACGTTTCGGGGATGTAGGCATCCACCCGCAGGTCGATCAGGCACTCGCTCTTGTCGCGCTGCACAGGCTCGCCCTTGGCCCGGGCGATGGCCTGCCCCAGCATCTTTACATAGAGGTCGTAGCCCACGGCCTCCATGTGGCCGTGCTGGCTGTGGCCCAGCAGACTGCCTGCGCCGCGGATCTGGAGATCGCGCATGGCGATGCGGAAGCCGGAGCCGAAGGCCGTGAACTCCCGGATGGCGGAAAGCCGCTTCTGGGCGATGTCGGTCAGGGTCTTGTCCCGCCGGAAGGTGAAGTAGGCATAGGCCTTGCGGCCGGAGCGGCCCACCCGGCCCCGGATCTGGTACAGCTGGGCAAGGCCCATCCGGTCGGCATCCTCAATGATAAGGGTGTTGCAGTTGCGCACATCGATGCCCGTTTCGATCAGGGTGGTGCAGACCAGAATGTCGATCTCGCCGTTGAGCAGATGCTGCCAGACCGGGTTCAGCTCCTCCTCGGTCATCTTGCCGTGGGCAATGCCCACCCGGGCACCGGGAACCAGCTGGCTGACATGGGCGGCGGTGGACTCGATGTTGTCCACCCGGTTGTGCAGGTAGTACACCTGACCGCCCCGGGCCAGCTCCTTCTTCATGGCTTCGGCAAGGATGACATCGTTGTACTCCAGCACAAAGGTCTCCACGGGCTGGCGCTCAATGGGCGGCTGCTCGATGGTGGACAGGTCGCGGATGCCGCTCATGGCCATGTTCAGGGTGCGGGGGATGGGCGTGGCCGAGAGAGTCAGCATATCCACGCCGATGAAGTTTTCCTTCAGCTTCTCCTTGTGCTTCACGCCGAACCGCTGCTCCTCATCGATGATGACAAGGCCCAGGTCGTGGAAGCGCACATCCTTGGAGAGCAGGCGGTGGGTGCCCACCACAATGTCCACGCTGCCGGACTGCAGGCCCCGCAGGGTCTCCTTTTGCTGTTTCGCGGTGCGGAAACGGGAGAGCATCCCCACCTTGACCGGGAAGACCTCCATCCGGGAGAGCAGGGTGTTGTAGTGCTGCCAGGCCAGCAGGGTGGTGGGGGCCAGAAGGGCGCACTGCTTGCCGCCCATTACGCACTTGAAGGCCGCGCGCAGGGCAACTTCGGTCTTGCCCACGCCCACGTCGCCGCAGAGCAGGCGGTCCATCGGGTAGGGCTTTTCCATGTCCTGCTTGATCTCGGCGGTGGCGTGGAGCTGGTCGTCGGTCTCGTCGTACTCAAAGCGGGTCTCAAAATCGTTCTGCCAGTCGCCGTCGGGCGGGAAGGCGTATCCCTGTGCCTGCCTGCGCCGGGCGTACAGCTCAATGAGCTCCTGGGCCATCTCTTCGGTGGCTTTTTTCACCTTGGCGCGGGTGCGCTGCCATTCGGTGCCGCCCAGCTTGGCCAGCTTCACCTTTTCCTCGTCGCCGGGGGCGGTGTAGCGGCTGAGCAGGTCCAGCTGGGTCACCGGCACATAGAGCACATCGGAGCCGGAATACTGGATCTTCAGGTAGTCCTTGATGGCACCCTGTACTTCCAGCCGCTGGATGCCCGCGTACATGCCGATGCCGTGGCTCTGGTGCACCACATAGTCTCCGGGCTTGATGTCCGAAAGGCTGGACAGAGCGTTTTTGTTCTTTTTGCGCTTTTTGCTCTCGGCGGCGGCTTCTTCATCCAGCCCGTGCCGCCGGGAGGAGATGACCGCCGCGTGGGCAAAGGGGAAGGTGCAGCCTGCAGTCAGGTGGCCGGGCAGCACCTGCACGATGCCCTTGGCCGGGCGCACGTCCCGGCTCATGCTCACGGAGTAGCCCTTGTCCGTCAGATCCCGGGTCAGGGCGGCGGCACCCTTGGGGGTGCCGGAGAAGAGGGTAACGGCATAGCCCTGGGCGATCAGCGGGTCAAGATCCTCCCGCAGAGAGGCCAGGTCGCCGCCCCAGTTGGGGGCCGCAAAGGCCTCCACGTTGATGAGGTCCTTCAGCTTGAATTCGTTCATCCCCCGCAGGAAGTTCTCACACAGCAGGGTGCTCTGTTTCTGGGCCGCAATGGCAAGGTCGTCCATGGTCTGGTAGAGCACGTCCAGCCCGGGGCAGAGCACACCCTCCTCCAGCAGGCCGGTCAGCTCCTCGCCCCGGCGGTACTCGGTGGCCTTCTGGGCATCCCGGATGCCGCCCACCTCGTCCAGCACAAAGATGGGGCTGTCCAGATGGTCCAGCAGGGTGGCGGGCTGCGGGTAGCGGATGCCATAATACTTGTCCATGGCTTCGGGCATCAGGCCGGAATCCAGCTGGGCAAGGTCGGCCTCTGTGGCCTTTTCCATGGCGGTGCGTTTTTTGCCCCGCGCCTTTTTGATGGCTTCGCGCAGGGCCTCAGCCGTCTCGGCGGTGCTGCCGAACAGCACCTCGCGGGCGGGGGAAAGGTAGATCTTTTCCAGGCTGCCGTCCCGGCGCTGGGTCAGCAGGTCGAAGGAGGCCAGCGAATCGATCTCATCGTCCCAGTATTCCACACGGGCGGGCTGGTGCATGTCCGGCGCGTAGATGTCCACGATATCGCCGCGCACGCTGAACTGGCCCGGGCCGTCCACCTGACTGCGCCGGACGTACCCGGCGGCAAAGAGCCGCGCCACCAGCGCTTCCCGATTGTAGACCATGCCGGGCTTGAGGGTGAGAGTGTTCCGCAGGAACTCATCCCGGGGCACCGTGTATTGCAGCAGCGCCTCGGCGGGCACGCAGACGGCGTTCAGCCGCCCGCCCGCCAGCGCGCCCAGCACCGACAGGCGGCGGTACTCGTATTCGCGGCCCGCGCCCTCCACTGGCCGCAGCATGAAGTCCCGGGGTGGGAACACCGCCGCGGTCAGGCCCAGCGCCTTGAGGTCGTCCGCAAAGTGGGTGGCCTCGGCCTCGCCGGGGGTCACGATGCAGACCAGCCGTCCCAGATCCTTCTGCAAAGCGGCATACAGCAGGGCACGGCCCGCAGGCGGCAGGCCGAACAGCGCCGCCGGGCCCGGGGTGTGCAGGCTCTCCGCGATCTTCTGATATTCCGGTGTGGCCTTGAGTAAGGCTTCGTACATGGGAAAACCTCCTTTCTCAAAACCCTCTCAGTCATCGCTGGCGCGATGCCAGCTCCCCCGAAAGGGGGAGCTTTTGACAAAGAGATTTTGTTTATCGTTTAAGGGAAAGTTTATGGGGTGATGCGGAAAAGCTCCCCCCTCGGGGGAGCTGTCGCCGTCAGGCGACTGAGAGGGTTCGTTCCGCTTACCCATTATACTTGCTCTGCGCCAGCCCCAGCTTACCGTCCATGATGAGCTTGGCCGCTGCCTCCAGGTCGGGGTAGCGGTCGGCCATGGCTTTGGCATCCTCGGGCGGGAACTTGCCCAGCACCCAATCGGCAAGGTCATAGTCCGGGCGGGGCTTAGCACCCACGCCGATGCGGATGCGGGGGAAGTTCTCCCCGCCCAGCCGGGCAATGATGCTCTTCAGGCCGTTGTGCCCGCCTGCTGAGCCGGAGGGCCGGATGCGCAGCTTGCCGGGGGCCTGGGTGATATCGTCGCACAGGACGATGACGTGGTCAGCAGGGATCTTGAAAAAGCCCGCCAGCGGGGCGATGGAATCGCCGGAGAGGTTCATGTAGGTCAGGGGTTTCAGCAGCACCACCTTGTGGCCGTCCACCTCGCCCTGGCCCCACAGGCCCTGAAACTTGGTTTTGCTGACGCTGATGCCCCATTTGCCCGCCAGAGAGTCCAGCGCGGCAAAGCCCGCGTTGTGGCGGGTGCCCTCGTATTTTGCTTCCGGGTTGCCAAGCCCTGCAATGAGCCAGATATCGTTTTCATTCATGATAGGATCATACCTTTTCCTGATAATAGTGTGATACAACATCTAAGTATAACATACGCGCGCGCAAAAAGATATACATTATAAGCAAAAAATGCCCCCGTGCCGCAGGGCACAGGGGCAAAAGGGTTTATTACAGGTTCAGCGTGATGGCAGAGGCCTTCCAGCGGCCCTCCTCCTTCACCATGGTGATGGTGCCGGATACCTGCGCGGCGGCGGTGCTGTCCGTAGCGGTCAGCAGGGCGGCGGAAAAATCGTAGCAGTTTTCTGCCCCGGCGCGCTTTTTCAGGGTGAGGTCGCTGGGCACCAGCTTGTCGCCGGACTGCCCTGCCAGCGCGGTGATGCGGGTGGGCAGACGGTTCGCCATGATTTTGTTCAGGCAATCGGCAGTCATGGCATCGCCCAGCTGCGCCTGAAGGAAGGCGTACAGCCCATCGGTGTCCACAGCAGCAAGCCCCGGTTCACTGCCGGAGGGCGCAGCGGCGTCCACGGCCTGCTCCACGGCAGAGGAACAGGAGAGCAGCTGCTGCACCACGAACTCCGCCTGCTTTTTGGCGGGGTCGCTGCGCAGGCGGGTCAGGGCGAACACGGCGGCAACAGCCGCGAAGAAAAGGACAAGGCACAGTGCCTGCTTGCGAAAACTTTCAGACTTCATACGTAGCTCCCTTCCGGCAGAGCGTTACTTGTTCTGCTCCTCCTCCAGCTTCTGCTTTTTGGCGATATAGGCCTCCATCTTGGGGGCGGCCCAGCCCTCAAGATTGGTCTGGCGGTCGCGGGCGATGCCCAGCGCCTGGGCGGGCACATCCTTGGTGATGGTGCTGCCGGCGGCGGTGTAGGCACCGTCGCCTACCTTGACCGGGGCTACAAGGTTGGTGTTGCAGCCAATGAAGCAGTAATCGCCGATCTGGGTGCGGAACTTATCCTTGCCGTCGTAGTTGCAGGTGACGGTGCCGCAGCCGAAGTTGCAGTACTTGCCCACGTCACTATCGCCGATGTAGGTCAGGTGGCTCACGGTGTTGCCCCGGGCAAAGTTGGAGTTCTTGGTCTCCACATAGGCACCCAGATGCACGCCGTAGTCGGTGACAGTGTTCACCCGCACATGGGTGAAGGGGCCGATGTTGTTGTGGGGACCCAGATGGCTGCCGTAGACCTGGCTGGCGTTGACGGTGGTGCCCTCGTCCACGGTGCTGTCCTCGATCAGGCTGTTGGGGCCGATGACGCATCCTGCGCCGATGACCGTCTTGCCGCGCAGGATGGTGCCCGCCAGAATGGTGGCTCCCGGGGCGATGACAACGCCATCGTCGATCTGGACGGTACGGCTCTCAATGTTCACGCCGTTGGCGATGTGAAAAAGCAGGATGTTCTCGCGCCGGCTTTCGGCAGCGTCCAGTTTGGCGCGTGCTGCGGCCAGAGCTTCGTTGGAAATGGTTTCCATAAATAGTGTCCCTCCTTGGGAAGGTGTGGTATTTTGTTGTATCCATGAGGGAGAAATTCCGGCCCGTTCCGCAGGTGGAATTCCACCGGAAATTTTAATGGATAACAGCATGTATCCAAGACACGGAAAAATAGCTCTGCAAAACAAAAAACCTCTCGAACTTTCTCCCATTTTATAATAGCGGAAAATTGAGTAAATTTCAAGGGAATTGCACAAAATTTATCAAACAAATTCGGTGTTTTGCCCGGTGGCAACGTGGGAATTTTCTGGTATAATAGTTTAGCATTCACAAGACAATGTTCATCAGCTTTGAGAAAAAAGTGCGATGAGACCGCCGGGCGTGGCACCGGGGGTCACCAAATGGGAGGTAAACACGCATGAGCAAAAAGTATCTGTACTACTTCAGCGAGGGCAACGATGCCTTCGGCGGCGACAAGGTCACCATGAAGAATACTCTGGGCGGCAAGGGTGCCGGTCTGGCAGAGATGACTGCTGCCGGTATGCCGGTTCCCCAGGGCTTCACCATCACCACGGATGCCTGCACCCAGTACTATGCAGACGGCCGTCAGATCAATGACGATATCACCGCTGACATCTTCGAGCATCTCAAGGGTCTGGAAGAGATCACCGGCAAGAAGTTTGGCGATAACACCAACCCCCTGCTGGTCTCTGTCCGTTCCGGTGCCCGTCAGTCCATGCCCGGCATGATGGATACCATCCTGAACCTGGGCCTGAACGACGAGGCTGTTGAGGGTCTGGCAAAGAAGACCGGCAACGCCCGCTTCGCATACGACTGCTACCGCCGTTTCGTGCAGATGTTTGCAGACGTTGTTATGATGGTTCCGAAGAGCCTGTTCGAGGTCGAAATCGACAAGATGAAGGAAGCCAAGGGCGTTAAGAACGACGTTGACCTGACTGCTGACGACCTGAAGGAACTGGTCGGCATCTTCAAGAAGATCTACGAGGAGAACGAGGGCAAGCCGTTCCCCCAGGATCCCCGTGATCAGCTGATCGAGGCTGTCAAGGCTGTGTTCCGCAGCTGGGACAACCCCCGTGCAAACGTTTACCGCAAGATGAACGAGATCCCCTACGAGTGGGGCACCGCTGTCAACGTGCAGCAGATGGCATTCGGCAACTCCGGCGACCGTTCCGGCACCGGCGTTGCCTTCACCCGTGACCCCGCCACCGGCGCAAAGAAGCTGATGGGCGAGTACCTGATCAATGCACAGGGCGAGGACGTCGTCGCAGGCGTGCGCACTCCTTCTCCCATCAGCCACCTGAAGGATCAGATGCCTGAGGTGTACGATCAGTTCGTTGAGATCGCAACCCGTCTGGAGAACTACTTCCGCGATATGCAGGATATGGAGTTCACCATTGAGGACGGCCACCTGTACATGCTGCAGACCCGTAACGGCAAGCGTACCGCACAGGCCGCTCTGCAGATCGCATGCGACCTGGTGGACGAGGGCATGATCACCGAGCAGGAGGCTGTTCTGCGCGTGGAGCCCAAGCAGCTGGATACCCTGCTGCATCCCCAGTTCGATGCCGCTGCCCTGAAGGCTGCCGAAGTCGTCGGCAAGGGCCTGGCAGCTTCTCCCGGTTCCGCCTGCGGCCAGATCGTCTTTACTGCTGAGGAAGCAGAGGAGATGGTCAAGTCCGGCAAGATGAAGAAGGTCGTTCTGGTCCGT
Organism: Faecalibacterium sp. Marseille-Q0746; assembly: GCF_017377595.1. NCBI lineage: Bacteria > Bacillati > Bacillota > Clostridia > Eubacteriales > Oscillospiraceae > Faecalibacterium > Faecalibacterium sp. Marseille-Q0746. The sequence goes on from NZ_JAFREI010000012.1 coordinate 34,349, forward strand.
CTGGAGACTTCTCCCGAGGACATCGTGGGCATGCAGGTGTCTCAGGGCATCCTGACCGTCCGCGGCGGCATGACCAGCCACGCAGCCGTTGTTGCCCGTGGTATGGGTACTTGCTGTGTCTCCGGCTGCGGCAACGACAACGAGGTCAAGATCGATGAGGAGGCCAAGACCTTCGAGATCAACGGCCACAAGTTCGTTGAGGGCGACTGGATCTCCATCGATGGCTCCACCGGCAACATCTACGGCGAGCAGGTCGCAACCGTGGCCGCTACCGGCAACAAGAACTTCAACCGCTTCATGGGCTGGGCCGATGCTGCCCGCCAGCTGCTGGTTATGACCAACGCTGATAACCCCCGCGACGCACAGCAGGCCGTTGACCTGGGTGCTGAGGGCATCGGCCTGTGCCGTACCGAGCACATGTTCTTCGCTGAGGACCGCATCAAGGCTGTCCGTGAGATGATCTGCGCACGTACCGTGGAAGAGCGCGAAGCTGCTCTAGCTAAGGTCGAGCCGTTCCAGCAGGGTGACTTCGAGGCCATGTACCGCATCATGGGTGAGCGCCCGATGACCATCCGCTACCTGGATCCCCCTCTGCACGAGTTCCTGCCCACCAAGGACGAGGACATCAAGGAGCTGGCTGCCGATATGGGCATGACCTTCGATGACCTGAAGAACGTCGTGGCTTCTCTGCACGAGTTCAACCCCATGATGGGTCACCGTGGCTGCCGTCTGGCTGTCACCTATCCTGAGATCGCAGCAATGCAGACCCGCGCTGTGATCAAGGCTGCCCTGAATGTCTCTGCTGAGACCGGCTGCATGATCACCCCGCACATCATGATCCCGCTGGTCGGCGAGGTCAAGGAGCTGAAGTTCGTCAAGGACGTTGTGGTCAAGGTTGCTGATGAGCTGATCGCTGCTGTTGGCGTTGACATGAAGTATCAGGTCGGTACCATGATCGAGATCCCCCGTGCAGCTCTGACTGCCGGCGAGATCGCCAAGGAGGCTGAGTTCTTCAGCTTCGGCACCAACGACCTGACCCAGATGACCTTCGGCTTCAGCCGTGATGACGCTGCCAAGTTCCTGGGCGCTTACTACGAGAACAAGATCTACGAGAGCGATCCGTTCCAGCACCTGGATCAGATCGGCGTGGGCAAGCTGGTCAAGATGGCTGCCCACGACGGCCGTGAGACCCGTCCCGATCTGGGCCTGGGCATCTGCGGTGAGCACGGCGGCGATCCCACGAGCGTGGAGTTCTGCCACAACGTCGGTTTGGACTACGTCAGCTGCTCTCCCTTCCGTGTGCCCATTGCACGTCTGGCTGCTGCGCAGGCTGCTATTAAAAACCCCCGCAAGTAATTGCGTGAGGGCTTGAGAAAGCACCAATAAAGTATATGACCGCCCCGGTTTCCGTAACAGGAGATCGGGGCGGTTTTTATATCGTGGATTATATTTATTTTACATATTTACACAGAAAGATTTAAAAAGAAGCGGAGGCGGTGACTGGTTGAAAATTTAAGAGCGACTGAGTATAATAAGACTGTAAAATGCTTTATTTGGGAAAAGAGGTCTGTATGGCAAAGTTTGTACCATTTATTATAAAAACAGACGGCAGTCAGAATATCAGTGTGAAAATCGTGCGCATGAAAAAGTCTGATGCGGTACAGACTGAAAAAGAACCCGTCTGGCAAACAAGCTGGTTGTCAGATTATATTCAGGATGATGCCTTTGAAAAGTATGCCTTAAAGACGAGTAGTGGCGAATTGGTTGCGCTGGCTGCATACGAAATATTGGAAAATGACGTGATGGTTCATATTACCTACATTGAGAGCCAGCCGGAAAGCAATCCGACAATTGTCGGGCATTCTAAAAAGTATCAGGGCATTGGCCGAGTGTTGATTGCGTACGGAATCAAGCTGTCGATTGACCATGAATGCGGCGGGACGGTCACGTTCGAGGCAAAGGTTCCGGAGCTGGCAGAGCATTATGTCCGGGACTATGGAGCTTGTCCATTGCCGAGTTTTGGCGGAGCACCGCGTTATGAACTTTCTGGTGAGGCGGCAATGAACATCTTTGTAACTTACTTGAAATGAGGTGTGTTTGATGAGTGCAAAAGAATATTTTCAGCGTGATGCAGAGCGAGAGACATTTTATCGCACATTTTATCAAATTTGCAGACGCTTTAATGTCACATGGTCAACAGCAACGCCGGAAGTCCGAGCTTTTATTGAGGAAGTTACCCGTGTGACTTATGAACAGGAAAAAGCAAAGCGTAACGGAGTTTCTCTTAGTACAGTGAAGCCGTTCTTTGGAGATACAGCGTGTTAAAGAAACGGCAGAACACTGTTCCGAACGCCCTGTAATTTTAGCACCCGCTCAGGTTGCGATTAAGTCTCCCCGGAAATAAAATCTGGTAGGGTAAAGAAGATAAAAGCTCTTGGCTTCTGTAATGGAGGCCAAGAGCTTTTTGCATCTTGTTTTGTAAGCGGAAAGAGGTTACAATAATAGAAAAGAAAGCGTATATCAGTCGAATAAGGTGGTAGGCCTATGAAGTTTTTCGAAGTGGTTCCCAGTGAACTTTTCTCGCCGCTGGCTTCGCCCAACCGTATTTTATATGCGGATGCACTGGACGTACTGTACGCAGCATACCAAGAAAACTTGAAAATACGGGAAGATGTCTTGTATTCAATGCTGCGCGGCAGGCTGGAGCAGGAACTGGCGGATGCTACGTTTGAAGATGAAGACATTGACGAAGAGGAACTGAGGGATATCTCTGGCCGCGCCCGTTTTTTGATCCGCAAGCTGTGTAGTAAGGGGTGGTTTGAGAAGGAACGTGGGGATGATTTTGAAGAGTATATCACGATTCCTAATTACAGCAGCCGCTTGCTGGAATTATTCCACCAACTCCGCGATGATAGCCCGGCTCGTGGATATTCCTATGTGTTCGGAACGTTCTCTGCATTAAAGGTCGCTGACGATAGCGACAATGCTTACGAAAAAATGACGGCGCTTTACAGTGCCTACGATAACACAACGGCACTGATTAGTTTGTTGCAAATGGTCTATCATAACGTAAAGCATTACTTTCAGATGCAGATCGATATGCAGGATGTCAACCAGGTGCTGGCTGCACACTTCAATGACTTCGGACAAAAAGTTGTGGAGGCATACATCCGTCCGCTGAAAATCAAAGACTCAGTGCCGAAGTATCGTGTCCCAATTCAATCTATACTGAGACGGTGGGAAGAAGATGACGCGCTGCTGATGACGATGGCAAATGAAGCATTGCGTGATAAGCGGGGCAAGACATTGGAAGACTGCCGTGCCGATCTGCTGAGGAAAATTTTCTGGATCGAAGAACGCTATGACAATTTAGAGAAGGACTATCTTGAAGAAATTGATACGCAGGTCCGGCGCTATACCAGGGCAGCAACACAGAAAATCGAGAACCTGACGAACCGAGATCAAAGCGTGCGCGGCAATTTGAATGTTTTGCTGACGGCACTGTCCAGAAACCGCAGGGCATCTGAGCTGGTGGACCAGATACGACCGGCATTTCAATTGTATGAGCAGTCTTTTTTGTCAGAAAAAAGTCTGTGGTACCGTAAGCGTCCCGAAAAACGGACAAAAACCGCGTCGGTGCTGATACAAGATGATCAGGCACCGAATACGGAAGAACAGGTCAGAGCGGCACAGTTACTGCAATCGAAATATGGCCGGGCAGCAGTAAATGCTTACGTGCAGGGATGGCTGGGAGACGCTGACATTCGTTGCTCGGAGGAGCTCTCGCTTGAAGAGGACAAGGATTATATCATGAGTTTGCTGGCAATCCTTGGAAGCAAGGATACATCTGCCGGTTATGTGGTCCAGGAACTCGATGGCATTTTTTGCAAAAATGGCTATTCGATCCCGAAAATGCAGATCCGGAGGAAGGAGAAGAAGCCGTGAATTTTGATTTTGTTACCAATGCAACGGCAAAAGAACTGGAACAATTCAAATCTGTCTGCAATCAGCTGCTCAGCCGCACATACATTGTGCGAACCATCTACCAGCCGGGAAAAGGCAGGGTGGATAACCCAGACTATCTTTTTCTATCACGGCACTATGAGGCTGTACAGGAGTACCTGAGTCTGCTGGACTGGGATTTGCGCAGGGATGAACTGAACGGATACTTTTATGTGTTGAACACAGACGAGGCTAACCGTTGCAACCTCAATAAAAAAGAAACGGCGATTTTGCTGGCATTACGGCTGATCTACGAAGAAAATATGGAGCGTTTGGGTTTGGAGCAGGATGCCGTATGTACTGTGCGGGATGTGCTGGAAAAAGTGGTGACCGACTATCCAGTTTTTCCGGCTAAGCCGAATATGGAAGAGGTCAAACGTGCGTTTACGGTACTGGAAAACCATTCTGTGATTCAAAGACTGGAAGGAAAATTCAACCAGGGCAGCTGCAGGATCGCAATATTGCCAACCATTCTTTCTGCGGTCTCCAGCGAAAAGCTGAACTTGGTGGTGTCTGTTTTGAAAAAGGAGGAAACAGATGAAGAAGCTGAAGAAGATCCTGCTGATCAACTGGCTCTATTTCAGTAAGGAACTGATTGAAGTGGGCGACATCAATTTCCTGACCGGCAAGAACGGCGCCGGAAAGTCAACGGTCATCGATGCACTGCAGATCGTGCTGCTGGGCGAGACAAATTCCCGCAATTTCAATCAGGCAGCCAACGAAAAATCGCAGCGCACATTGGAAGGCTATCTGCGCGCCGACATGGATGATAACAGCCCGTATTCCCGCCGTGGTAAGGACTTTTCTACCTATATTGTCTGCGAATTTCAGGATGAGATGGAGGGCAGCAGCTTTGTGACGGGCGTTACCTTTGACTGCCGCAGCGATGGAAGTTACCGTGATACATTCTTTATTTACACGGGGACACTGCCGGAAAATTGCTTTATTGAGCAGGGCGAGGCAATGGAGATTTCTGCACTTCGCCGTTTTTTGAAGCAGAACTATGCACGGGCAGAATTTTACGATACCCAAAAAGAGTATCGCCGCAACATGCTTGCAAAGTGGAACGTCCACAACGAGCAGGTCTTACGGATGATGAAGAAGGCTGTTTCGTTCCGGCCAATTGTGGATATCCAAAAATTCATCACGGAAAACATCTGCGATATTCCGGATAAACCCAATATTGAGCTGATGCAGCAAAACATCCGGGATTATAAACGGCACGAATTGCTGGCGCAGCGTCAGCAGGAAAAGCTGGATGCGCTGCAGCAAATCAGCAGGCTGTATCAGGAGATGAACCAAGCCATAGACCGCTGCCAGATCCAGAAGTTTCTGGTACGGTGGGCCGAAAAAGAAGCTGCGCAGACAGAGATCGACCAGAGGGAATTGGAACGAACTGAATGCAAGGAGAACCTTGCAAATGTGAATGAGCAACGGGAGGAGCTTGAGCGGCAGATCGAACAGAAAGAAACGCGCCGCAGTGAGCTGGAGCTGGCCTACAGGCAGAGCAACGTTTTCCAGGAGGAAGAGCGTCTGCTCAACACGGAAAAGGCTCTGAGAGATGAGCAGAAAAAGCTGGAACAGGGTCTGCAAAATCTTGAAGTGGAGATCAAGCGGGAAGCACGGCATTTGCAGAGATTCTGTGGGGAGATACAAGAACTGGAACCGGAAGAACTTCTCATACCGGTGCAGGAAGCGGCGAACACGGCGCAGAAAGCATATGCTGTATTTACTGGTGACGAGAAGGGATTGTTTGCCCGGCCTGTGGAATTGTTTGAAACGGGGCAGCAGGCAGTGGCCGAATTGTCGGATGCTGTCCGCAGTGCGGCTCATAAAACAGAGGATCGTATTGCAGAGCTGAAGAAGCAAGCCGACCAGAAAAGTGCGGTGCTTGCAAATCTGCGCAGGAACATAAAAGATTATCCCCATGGACTTCTGCTGTTCAAAGACCGGCTGGAAAAGGATCTGGCGGATAAAACGGGGCATGCGGTTCCCGTTTATATTCTGGCTGATGTGCTGGAAATGGCAGATGAGCGCTGGCGTGGAGCGGTAGAAGGCTACCTAAATAACCAGAAATATTATCTGCTGGTGGAGCCGGGATGTTATCAGGATGCACTTAACATTTACGACCGGCTGAAGCAGGAAGCAGAGTGCCGTGCGTTTGGTCTGGTAGATATCGGAAAACTGCGGGAAAAAGAAACACTTCGACCGCTGCCCGGCAGTCTGGCAGAAAAAGTGGAGACAGAAAACAAGCTGGCACGCAGCTATGTGGACTATCTTCTGGGTCGGGTGATATGCTGCGACACGGCAGAACAGTTGCGCTGCTATAAGACGGCAATTACGGCAGAGGGAATGCTGTATCAGGGCTATGTGGCCCGCGCACTTCGGAAGGGCTGGATGGAAGACGCCTTCATCGGGCGACGTGCGGTGCAGCTCCGCATCGACCATCTGGAAAAGGAACTGGCCTGTCTGCAGAAAGAGCTGCGGCATTGGCAGCCGCTCCAGAAGCAGCTGACCGGCCTGCAGGAGCCGCTTTTTACCCAAAGATTCGTCCGAATCGATGTGGCGCAAAAGCAGGAGGACTACCAGCGCGTCCAGACGATCATCAAGGAAATCGCAGAAGTCAAAAATCAGCTTTCCCAGTTGAATCTGTTCTGGTTGGATGAGCAGCGACGCATCATTGAACAGTTGAAAGAAGAGATCCTTGCATTCAATAAGGAAAAAGATGCGAAAAATGTGCAAAAAGGGAAGTTGGAAGACCGCATCCATCAGCTGGAATATGAGATCTTGCCGGAAAAATACCAACGGTATGAGGCTATCGAAGATGTTTTGAACGAGGAGTTCACGAAGGAATACCGAGAAACCATCGGCGTTCCCCGCTATCGGCAGGAGCTTGTCCGCTTGAAAAAGGCAGATGTCATCCGCAAGAACTTTGGCGACAGTTTGGCGCAGAGCACAAAGGCGATGGACGGGGCTCAGAAGAAACTGTTTGCAGCACGCAGAGAATATGCAGAACGGTTCAAACCCTGTGCATTCCAGATCGAGGTGATGGATAACACCGAATACGAGGAAGAACGGCGTACTCTGCAGGAAAGCGAGCTGCCCCGATACAAAGAAAAAATTCGGGCGGCACGGGAAAGCGCAATGGAGCAATTCCAGAACGATTTCCTTGCCAAACTGAAATCCAGCATCGACCAGGTGCAAGAACAGGTGCACAATTTGAACAAGGCCCTGCGCCAGGCACAATTTGGCACAGACAAGTACCAATTCCGTGTAGGGCCAAACCCGGATTATCTGGATTACTATAACATGATCATGGCAGATGAACTGATGGAAGGCGAATCCGGTCTATTCGCACTGCCCTTTCAGCAAAAATACGGCCCATTGATCGAAAAACTGTTCAGCCAGATCACAATGGCAGACGATACGCAGCTCAATGCCCGCAAACAGAGCGAACTGCAGGAGAATATCGTCCGCTATACAGACTTCCGGACGTATCTGAAGTTTGATTTGGAAACGACCGATCAGAACGGTTCCAAGCAGCTGCTTTCTCAAACACTGAATATGAAGTCTGGTGGTGAAACACAAACGCCATTCTATATTGCGGTGCTGGCCTCGTTTGCCCAGCTGTACCGCGTCAACGATGCTACCCGTTTTGGTAATACGGTGCGTCTGGTGGTGTTCGATGAAGCTTTCAATAAAATGGATAGTGACCGGATCACGGAGAGTGTACTCCTTCTCCGAAAGATGGGGCTGCAGGCGATCATCTGTACGCCGCCGGATAAGGTCTCGGACATTATGCCCATTGCAGACCGTACATTATTAGTGGACAAATCCGGATACCGGATGCACATCATTCCATTTGGAAAGGAGATGCAGAATGAAGGAAGCACAGGTGATCCTGAATCGTCTGCTGGATAAGTTTGAAAACAGTAAGCATCTTTCTGAACCCAACACATCCAGACGTCGGGTAATGCTGCGCATTGATAAAAGGGAGTTGCCGGAGTATCAATACGAAGATGCGGTGGTTCGGGATGCTTACAATATTGCAGCGCGGGAGCTGGAGCAGCAGGCTTTGGTGCGTCTGGAATGGGCGAGAAAGCAGAGCGTTCTCTCCTGCATTGTGCTGGATCTGGAACGGGTCGCACAGTGCTATGAATGCGCCGACAGAGTGCATCCGCGAAAAAAGGCAGAAGAGGTTGCAAACATCATCATGCAGAAGCTGGCAGACAATCCCGTTCCATGGATCGCGGCATGGAGGAATGCTGTATGTGCTCAGGTGCGGAACAGCATGAAAGTGCCAACGTATTGCAGGGAAAACGACGGTCTGCTGCAGGAGCTTTTGCTCACGTTTCAACGGTATGCGGAGCTGTCCGGCAGTGTGACGATGCGTGCATTCAGCAGCCAGTGTTTTCACGATACCAAGTATTTTGAGCGAAATGTACGGGAGCTGTTTCTTACCATTGCACGAAAGTACAATACCCAACTGGCGGCGGCCTGTACAGAAGCGGAACTTGGTGAGCGGGATCAGCTTGCATTTCTGGGAATCTATGCCCGCCCGGAGCTTTACGAACTCTCGGGCGATTGCGCAATCTGCTTGAAGAAGGGAGAACTACAGCTCAGCGCAGCAGAACCTTATGGATTGGCTTTGCCCAGTACACTTGTGTCAGAGATTGTGGACATTGAACTGAAAAACATCTGCTGCATTACCTTTATCGAAAATAAAACGAACTATGATGAATATTTGCTGGCGGAAAAACAGCCGGAAGAACTTGTTGTTTATCACGGCGGCTTTCTGAGCCCGCGGAAGAAAAAACTTTTTGAAAAACTGGCTGCTGCGGCAGGGGAAACCATGCAAATTCGATTCTGGGCAGATATTGATCTGGGCGGTTTTTGCATGTTTGAAAACCTGCAAACGGTGTTCCCACAGCTTGAACCCATGCGTATGGAAGGGCGCTTTGTGGAACAGTACCACAAAAATGGCCTGAAGCGGCCGGAGCAGTATCTGAAGAAGCTGAAGGAAGAGCGGAATGCGGGAAGACATACGCTGTTTGTTGATGCAATTGATAAGATTTTGCAATATGGGGTCACAATCGAACAAGAAACATTTCTGGAGTAGAATTCATGCGAAGATAAAAACGCTTGTTGACCTATAGAAACGTACTATTATTCTTTTCAACGCCCTGCAATTTTGGAACCCGCCCAGGCTGCAATTAAGTCTCCCCGGAAATAAAATCTGGTAGGACAAAGAAGATAAAAGCTCTTGGCTTCTGTAATGGAGGCCAAGAGCTTTTTGCATCTTGTTTTGTAAGCTGAAAGAGGGTACAATGATAGCAGAAGTATGCACATCAATGAGGTGATACTATGCTGAATGTCTTTTACGGTGATATGAAGGAAGCGGTGTACAATACGGCTTCTTATTTCAAATACGACTACGAGGAAAGCTGGATCATCGACCCGATGGTCAAGGAAATGATTCAGGATGTAGATAGCTCCACTGTGATTGACAGTGGTATCATCGACAGCCCGGTCTTAGGCAAAATTCCACCGACTGCTTTGTCTGGTGGTGTAAAGACACTGATTTTGGTAAAGTTTGAGCCAGAGAAAGTGTTCAATGCATCGACTTGTGGTGACAACTGTGCAAAGTGGCTGCTCAAAATTGCAGAGCAGGAGGATCGCACGGTGAATTTGCGTCACCTGATGGATTTTGGCAAAAAGCCATTTACAATAAAAGTGCTGAATACGAATCAAATCGTTCACAGTATGGAAGAGCTGATTTTGGCCGCAGGTGAGTTTGTGTAAAGGGGCTGACAGAAATGAAAGGCATTCATAAAGTGGTCGTTGGCACAAAGTACTTGAAATATGAATTTGAACTGCGCCGCAACTTAACCATCATTCGCGGGGATAGCGCAACGGGTAAAACGACTCTCGTAGATATGATCCGTACCCATATGAACGATGGAGAGAGTGGACCGGTTACTCTAAATTGTGATAAAAGTTGCTACGTGGTAGAAGGAAATCTTTGGAAGGGACAACTTGACAATATTCAGGACAGCATTGTTTTTATCGACGAAGGAAACGAGTTTGTCAGGACCAAAGATTTTGCGCGTGCGATTCAGCAGACGGACAACTATTACGTCATCGTGACCAGAGAGGGTTTGTCTGCCTTGCCATACAGTGTGGAAGAAGTGTATGGTATCCGAACCTCTGGTAAGTATGGCTCACTGAAACAGAGCTATCATTCGTTCTATCGAATTTACCCGGATAGTACGACTGAAAATATTAAACCGGAGAAGATCTTGACAGAGGACAGCAATTCGGGGTATCAATTCTTTGATGCGGTCTGTGCAGAGCATCAAATGCAGTGTGATACTGCAAATGGAAAGTCAAATGTGTTTTCCTATTTGAAGGCGCATAAGGATGAAAAGATTCTGGTGATTGCAGATGGCGCTGCCTTTGGCCCGGAAATGGATAGGGTGTTGCAGTTGGTGCTGACAAGAGAGAATCTGGCACTCTATTTGCCAGAATCTTTTGAATGGCTGATACTTTCTTCTGGAATCCTGAAAGATACGGAGGTTGCACAGATATTGCAGACACCGTCTGACTACATCGATGGCAAAGACTATTTCAGCTGGGAACGTTACTTTACTGCACTTCTGACAGAGAAAACGGCTGGAACTTATCTGAATTATACTAAGAAAACGCTAAATGAGGCCTATTTGAGTGATGGCGTGAAGAACGCAATTTTGGGACAGATGCAGAAAGTCGAATTGAAATAAAATCAAAAGAAGGATCGTAATGAGGACACAGTATACATTAAAGGTTTATCCGGCAGGGCTTGGGCGCAGCGTATACAGAACGATAACCATCTGTGGTACGGATACACTGGATCAGCTCTGCATGGCGATTTTGAGTGCATTTGATTTTACGGCAGAGCATCTGTATGAATTTTGTATGGACAACAAGATGTACAGCGAAGACTGCTACCGATTCAATCCGATGGAAGATGACCTGTTTGACGAGGATGATGCAGAGGGAACCGATATTGCATTGGATGAACTGGGGCTGGTCGAAGGACAGAAATTCTCGCTCCATTATGACTTTGGAGATGATTGGATGTTTGCCATCCGTGTGATGAAAATAGAAGAAATAAAAAGACATCGCAAGCCGATGCTGCTCAGTTCAAAAGGAAGCGTTGAGCAGTACCCGGAGGGAGAAGAATGATGTCCAATGCCCTGTAATTTTGGCACCCGCCCAGGCTGCGATCAAGAACCCCCGCAAGTAATGGCGTGAGGGCTTGAGAAAGCACCAATAAAGTATATGACCGCCCCGGTTTCTGTGATAGGAAACCGGGGCGTTTTTTTGCGCTCACGGAGGGGCAGATGAAAAACGCAGTATGAATATATACTATATAAAAATGAATATATGCTAAAATTTCGGGAAAATACTTGTATTTTCATTAAAATGGGTGTATTATAACACCTGCCGACGAAATGCCGACAATCAACAAGAGAGGGATCGATACTATTATGTCTTTGAAGAAGAAAATTGCTGCGGCTTTCATCGCTTGTGCGATGACGCTTGCCGTGGTTCCTTCCGCCTTCGCCTGCACGGCACTCTATGTCGGCAGCGACCTCACCGAGGATGGCACCACCATGTTTGGCCGGATCGAGGATCTGGGCACCAACGATTACAACAAGCTGTTCAACATCAGCCCCGCCGGGAAGCACACCGCGGGCGAGGTGTACGAGGGTTGCTACGGCTTTACCTACACCTTCACCCACGACAGCTACCGCTACACCGCCCGCCGGGACGACAACGGTCTGGGTGTCTGCCCGGACTGCGACAGCACCCACGAGCACACCCCCTATGAGGAGGCTGGCACCAACGAGAAGGGCGTCATGGTCTCTGCCACCGAGTCTCTCTACGGCACCGACGCCGTGCTGAGCGTAGACCCCTATGTGGACAACGGCATTGAGGAAGCCGAGATCACCACGGTGCTGCTGAGCGAAGCTTCCACGGCCCGCGAGGGTGTTGCCCTGCTGACCTCCATCTACGACAACGCCGGTGCAGCCGGCGGCTCCGGCGTGTTCATTGCCGACCAGAATGAGACCTGGTTCGTGGAGAACCTGACGGGCCACACCTACCTTGCCCTGAAGCTCTCCTCCAGCGTGGTCTTCATGCAGCCCAACGTCGCCGCTATGGGCAAGATCGATCTGGATGACACCGACCATGTGGTGGCCTCTGCCAACCTGATCTCCGTGGCCCAGAAAGCCGGTACCTTTGTGGGCGATGCCGCTGCCAACGTCATCGACCTGGATGCCTCCTACAATGGCGACATCGCATCGGACCGCATGGCAGCCGGCCTGAACTACCTGTACGGCACCGACACCTTTACGAAGGACAACTACAGCGAGACCGACTTTGCCATCAGCAACGTCGGCGAGAACGGTGCCATCGTCCCGGTCTACTCCAACATCCAGCTGACCAAGAAGTTCTCGGTGGAGGATTCCATCCACTTCTTTCAGACCGAGCCCATCGGCAAGACGGGCAATGTGGAGACTCATCTGTTCCAGGTGAGCGCCACCGGCGATCTGAACACCGCCATTACCGAGTGGACCGCTTTTGACGACGACGTGTACAACGCCTTCGTCCCTTACTATCCGATGCTGACCACCGACACCGCAGATGTCTACAAGGTCTCGGTCCATAAGGTCACCCGTTCCGACGAGCAGCCCACCGAGGGCGTCTGGTATCAGGATGCCAAGGGCCGCTACTACACCTACCCGGACGACTGGACCGACTCCTTCTACGGCGTGCGTGACGCCCTCTCCAACCTGCTGACCTACGGCAGCAATGGCAATCAGGTCACCGCAAAGGATCAGGCTGCAGCCAAGGCCAGCTACGCCGCGCTCCAGCAGGAGATCATGGCCGACTACGCCGATATGAAGGCCGCCGTTGCCGCCGCCGACACGCTTGAGGCCAAGCAGGCTGCCGCCACCAACGCCAGCAATGCCATGAGCCAGAAGGTGTACAACACCACCCTGAAGATGTACAATAAGCTCCAGGCCAAGACGGCCGCCCGGGCATGGGTCAGCTCCCTGCTGCACTGAGGCTTTGCAGCGCCTGAGGCGTTTCCCATAAAACCGCAGCGCCCCCGGTTTCCATGACAGGAAGCCGGGGGCGTTTTTTATATTGTGGATTATATTTATTTTACATATTTACACCAAAAGATTTGAAAAGAAGCGGAGGCGGTGACTGGTTGAAAATTTAAGAGTGACTGAGTATAATAAGACTGTAAAATGCTTTATTTAGGAAAAGAGGTCTGTATGGCAAAGTTTGTACCATTTATTATAAAAACAGACGGCAGTCAGAATATCAGTGTGAAAATCGTGCGCATGAAAAAGTCTGATGCGGTACAGACTGAAAAAGAACCCGTCTGGCAAACAAGCTGGTTGTCAGATTATATTCAGGATGATGCCTTTGAAAAGTATGCCTTAAAGACGAGTAGTGGCGAATTGGTTGCGCTGGCTGCATACGAAATATTGGAAAATGACGTGATGGTTCATATTACCTACATTGAGAGCCAGCCGGAAAGCAATCCGACAATTGTCGGGCATTCTAAAAAGTATCAGGGCATTGGCCGAGTGTTGATTGCGTACGGAATCAAGCTGTCGATTGACCATGAATGCGGCGGGACGGTCACGTTCGAGGCAAAGGTTCCGGAGCTGGCAGAGCATTATGTCCGGGACTATGGAGCTTGTCCATTGCCGAGTTTTGGCGGAGCACCGCGTTATGAACTTTCTGGTGAGGCGGCAATGAACATCTTTGTAACTTACTTGAAATGAGGTGTGTTTGATGAGTGCAAAAGAATATTTTCAGCGTGATGCAGAGCGAGAGACATTTTATCGCACATTTTATCAAATTTGCAGACGCTTTAATGTCACATGGTCAACAGCAACGCCGGAAGTCCGAGCTTTTATTGAGGAAGTTACCCGTGTGACTTATGAACGGGAAAAAGCAAAGCGTAACGGAGTTTCTCTTAGTACAGTGAAGCCGTTCTTTGGTGATACAGCGTGTTAAAGAAACGGCAGATCACTGTTGCGAACGCCCTGTAATTTTGGCACCCGCCCAGGCTGCGATCAAGAACCCCCGCAAGGTTTTGCGTGAGCGCTTGAAAAAGCACAAATAATGCGAGCGAACCGCCCCGGTTTCTGTAACAGGAAGCCGGTGCGGTTTTTGTGTCATTTGCTGAATCTGAAGGATCCGCTTGTAAAGTTGGGAAAAAAGGTGTAATATTGGTGTACAGAGATTTAGAACAATGCATGATATGTAATGTTTCTGGAATCCGCATCAGCGGATGTGCTCCGAATGCTTGATAGGGAGCAACACTTTCCCCGCCTTGCGGGGGTAATAGCCGAAAAACGGCAAACATCGAAAAAACTGAAAAAAACCTGAAAAAAGCAGCAAACATCCGCTTTATAGGACTTTTCGCGTGCTATTCTATCCTCAGAGAAACCCCGATGATGTGGAAAAAGCGATTTTCCTGACTGCAGTGGAGGTGGAACAGGATGAAACAACGAGGTATTCCCTACGAAGTGCGGCTGTTTGCAGGCAAAACAGACCCGGTGAACAGCGGTTTCTGGCTGCCGCTCTGGATGCACCTGAGGGATACGGCGGGTATTATGGTGTATCTGGTGCAGAAGTGGCTGCCGGAAAGCGTCCGTCAGCATATCGAGCTGGACGAGGATCTGCTGACACAGACCGCCTGCTTTTTGGGGTGGGTCCATGATCTTGGAAAGGCTTCCACAAATTTCCAGTGCCCTATCATGGCACAACTGCCGGAGCCCAGACAGCGCCTGGAGAAATATACAACGCTCAGTTACCGGGAACAGAATCGCAAGTATTCACGTCACGCGTTGGCGAGTGAGGCCATCTTGCGGTGGCTGAAATGCCCCAACGGGCTTGCATCGGTAGCAGGAGCGCACCATGGCAAGCCACAAACCGGGAAGGACGTACTTGACCAGCTGGGCGATGAGGAAGAAGAAGGCAGCTGGGAATCCAACTATTGGCCCGAGGGCGAGCAGAAATTCTGGGAGAGCTGCTGGCGGGAACTGTTTGACTACGCCTTGCAGGAAAGCGGCTTTTCCAGCGTGGACGAGCTGCCGCAGTTGACCATCCCGGCTGAGATCCTGCTGACCGGTCTGCTCATTATGGCGGACTGGATCGCCAGCAATACCCGATACTTTCCGCTCATCCCTGTGGAAGAGGTGGGCAGCGATACCCTGTATCCTGCCCGTGTCAATCGGGCGTGGGAAGCGCTGGACCTGACCTCTCCGTGGGAGGTGCAGTCAGATGTGACGGAACCGGGGGCGTTTGCGGAACGGTTCGGCTTTCCGCCCAACGAAGTCCAGCGGGCCATGCTGGAAGCCGTCAGCCAGGCCCAGGAACCGGGGATGTTCATTCTGGAAGCACAGATGGGCGTGGGCAAGACGGAGGCCGCGCTGGGCGCGGCAGAGATTTTAGCCAAGCACGGCGGCGATGGCGGCATCTTCTTTGGTCTGCCCACCCAGGCCACCGCCAACGGCATCTTTGGGCGGCTGCTGGCGTGGGCCGAAAAGCAGCCGGATGGGTTGGAGCACTCCATCAAGCTGGCCCACGGCATGGCCGAACTGAACGAGGCCTACCTCCGGTTGCAGCAGGACACGGTGCGGGTGGAGGAAGATCTGGAAGCAGACCCCGATGCTGACCCGGAGAGCCGGGTGATGGTGCATCAGTGGTTCCGGGGCAATAAGCAGGGGCTGTTGGCTGATTTTGTCATCGGCACGGTGGATCAGCTGCTGATGGCGGCGTTACAGCAAAAACATGTGATGCTGCGCCACCTTGGCCTTGCGGGCAAGGTGGTGGTCATTGACGAGTGCCACGCCTATGACGCTTACATGAACTGCTATCTTGACCGGGCGCTGACCTGGCTGGGCCGGTACAAAGTACCGGTGATCCTGCTTTCGGCTACCCTGCCCGCCAAGCGCCGGGTCGAGCTGGTCAGGGCCTACCTGAATGGAAGAACCGCCCCGGACGGCTTATGGCAGACCTGCCGGGGCTATCCGCTGCTGACCTGGACGGACGGCAAACAGGTGGAGCAGACGACTATCCCACTGGAAACCGAACCACGCAGAGTGGAGACATTCCCGCTGACCGAGGAACAGCTGACTGACACTCTGCGCAGTGCCTTGCGGGAGGGCGGCTGTGCGGGCGTGATCGTCAATACCGTGAAAAAAGCGCAGGCCATTGCGGCCCGTCTGCGGGCAGAACTGCCGGAGTTTGAGGTGGTGGTATTCCACGCTCAGTTCCTTATGCCCGACCGTGCCGCCAAAGAAGAGGCGCTGATGAAGCGCATCGGCAAGCACTCCAACCCGGAACAGCGGGATAAGCTCATTGTGGTGGGCACGCAGGTGCTCGAGCAATCCCTTGATATCGATCTGGATCTTCTGGTCACAGAGCTCTGCCCCATGGATCTGCTTTTACAGCGTATCGGACGACTGCACCGCCACGAGGGGCGGGCTCGTCCCCGGCCGGTGGCGCAGGCCCGCTGTGCCGTGCTGGACACTGGGACGGAGGACTTCGACGAGGGCAGCAAGGCGGTTTACGGGGAATGGCTGCTCTGGCGCACCCGCAAGTTCCTGCCCACCGCCATCACCCTGCCCCATGACATTGCCCCGCTGGTGCAGGATGTCTATGGCTGGGAGCCCGACCCTTTGCCCGCCAGCCCACAGAGCACTGCGGCCCGGGCAGAGTACGAAAAGGCCCAACAAATCAAAATGAGCAAGGCAGAGACCTTTACCATCCTGCCGCCGGAAGAGCACAGAAAGCGCCCTTCCCGGAATACGCTGGACAATTGGATGGATGATGTGGGTGCGGTCAGTGACAACGGTGCCCGCGCGGCGGTGCGTGACGGAGACCCTTCCATTGACGTGCTGGTCTTGATGCGGGATGCGGCGGGAAATGTCTGCTTCCTGCCCGATGAAACGGGGCATCCCGGTGCCAGCGTGCCCACGGACGAGCCGCCTCAGCCGGAGATGGCGCTTCAAATTGCACGGCAGAAGCTGCGCCTGCCCGGATATTTCAGCAAACGGTGGTCGGTGGAACAGACCATCGACGCACTGGAAGCCCGGAACCGGGACGTGTTCGGGCTGTGGCAGCAGTCGCCGTTGCTGCGGGGAGAACTGATCTTACTGCTGGATGACCACCTGACCGCACAGCTTGCCGGGCAGGTGCTGCAATACGACCGTGAAAACGGTCTGACCTACCGGAAGGAGGAAGAGAATGAAGCAAATTGAGTATAATTTGCTGGAGGAACGCTGGATGCGGGTGCGCGGGCAGGACTATACCGTGCAGGAAGTCTCTCTGCCGGATGCCCTGCTGCACGCCCACGAATACCGCGACCTGGCCGGAGAACTGCCCACGCAGGATGCCGCCATGCTGCGGCTGCTGTTGGCGGTTCTGCACACGGTGTTTTCCCGGGTGGATGGAAACGGTACGCCGGCCCCCTTTGAGGAAACGGACGATGCCCTGATCCGCTGGGAGGAGCTGTACCGGCTGGGGCATTTTCCGGAAGCGCCCATCCGGGCCTATCTGGAGCAGTGGCGGGACCGCTTCTGGCTTTTCCACCCGGAACGCCCCTTCTGGCAGGTGCCGGAAGCGAAGATCGGAAGCCCATTCCGGGCCAAAAAATTGAACGGTGAAATCTTTGAAAGCGAAAATAAGGACAGCTTGTTTTCTGCCTATTCAGGCGAAGCGAAAGAGCGGCTGACCTATCCACAGGCGGCAAGATGGCTTGTTTTTTTGAATAATTACGACGATACTGCGGCAAAGAAAAAGGCAAAGGATAGAACGCTGCCTTCTATGGGGCCGGGCTGGCTGGGCAGACTGGGCGTTGTCTATGTAAAAGGTGCAAACCTGTTTGATACTCTGATGCGAAATCTGATGTTCTTGCGGGATGGTGGAAAGCTCTGGGAAGAGGATGCTCCCTGTTGGGAGCTGGATGCAGCCCGGACAGAGGAACGCACAGAAGTACCCTGCCCGGATAACTTTGCTGGACTGATGACGATGCAATACCGAAGAATTTTGCTGAAGCGTCAGGAAGGCTGGGTGACAGGTTGTACTGTGCTTGGTGGAGATTTCTTTGATTCAACGAATGCATTTGCCGAACCGATGACGCTCTGGAATAAAAAAGAAGAGAGCAAAAATAACCCACGATACTATTACCCGCGTGTGCATAGTATGAGCAAACAACTTTGGCGAGAGTTTTCGGCTCTGACTGGAATCGATAGCCATGTTCCCGGAGTGATCTGGTGGAATACCTTACTGCAAAACGAGAAGATACTGAGCAGAAAAGAGCATTTGCAGATATGTGCGCTTGGTGTGGAATATGGCAAGATGAGCAACTCCATGACAGACTGTTATACGGATCAGCTTTCTATGGAACTGGCTTTGCTAAATGAATTGGGCCGTGCATGGCAATCTCGAGTAGAGGATGAGGTGGAAAACTGCGAGCAGGCCGCGCAATGCGTCGGCCGCCTTGCCTGGGAGCTCTCCCTTGCGGCGGGAGATAAGAACGATACGACCGCGGAATCCGCCCGCACCCAGTTCTACTTTACCATCGACCAGCCGTTCCGGCTTTGGCTGCAGAGCATTGACCCCGAAACGGACAAGCTGGACGAAAAAGCCGATGAATGGCAGGAGAAAGCCCGCAAACTGGCCGCAGAGCTAGGCCGCCAGATGGTGGAGCGGGCCGGAAATGCCGCCTTTGTGGGCCATAGGGTCGAGGTGAAAACAGGCGGTAAAAAGGACGAAAAGAAAACCGTTCTGTATACGGCCCCCAAGGCCTACAATAGCTTCCTGTACAATCTGCGGAAGCTCTACCCGAAGAAAGAAGGAGGAACAGCATGATAACGGATGCGATCCATGATTATGTGGCCGGACAGCTGAGCGGGCTGTGGAGCCTGCCCAAACCCCAGCGGCGTGCCCGGCTGGCAGAGCTGCGCCGGGGCGTTGGGCATCAGCCCGGCGACCTGCCGGCGCTGTGGGGCAGCTTCCTGCAGGAACTGCCCAAAGAGCTCTGGGGCAGGGAAACGGCGGCAGGAGAGTGCCGGGAACCATCGGAAGCCGAGTGGGCGGTCTACCTTGCCCTGACTCTTTACGCCCTGCACCAGCAGGGAGAAGAGAACATTTCCATGAATGAAAAGGGCTGCACGCTGGGCAGGGCGGTGCGCCTGCTGGCCCAGAATTCCGCAGCTGCCGCGCAGGACTGGACCGAGAGCAGCGTCCTGCGCCGGTTCAACGCACTGGCCACAGCGGATTCTATGCCCGAGGTGTCCCACTACCTCCGGGGGATGGTGCAGCTGTTCCGGGGAAACGAACCGAAGCTGAAACTGGATTACCCCCGGCTGGCTGTGGAGCTGTACCGGTTCCAGCTCCCGGATCAGGCAGCCAATGTCCGCCTGCAGTGGGGCCGGGACCTCTACCAGATGAATGCCGACACACCTGAAACCGAAGAAAAGGAGAATTGAAATGGATACCAAGCGTCTGTATGTTGATTTTCATGTGCTGCAAACGGTGCCGCCCAGCTGTGTGAACCGCGACGATACCGGCAGCCCCAAGACGGCTGTCTATGGCGGTGCCACCCGCGCCCGGGTATCCTCTCAGGCGTGGAAGCACGCGATCCGAGAGATGTTCAAAGATGAGTACATGCTGAATGCTGAAGATATCGGCAGCCGAACCAAAAAGATTGCAGATGTGGTGGAAAAGCAGATCAAACTGCTTGCACCGGATGCGGACGCAGCTAAACTGGCAAAGAAAGTAGTCAAAAACACAGGGTTTAAGGTGGACGAGAAGAGCGGAGAGGACAAACTTAAGACATTGTTCTTTTTGAGCGAGGCCCAGGCCAAAGCATTGGCTGAATTGGCGATTGCAGATTGCAATGACCCGAAGCAGTATAAAGATGCACTGGGGACGGCTCCTTCGGTAGATATGGCGTTGTTCGGAAGAATGGTGGCAGATGCGCCTTCCCTGAATTACGATGCCGCCGCTCAGGTGGCCCACAGCATCTCCACCCATGCCGTGCAGAACGAGTTTGATTACTTCACCGCTGTGGATGACTGTGCCCCGGAGGATTCGGCAGGTGCGGGCCATCTGGGCACGGTGGAGTACAACTCTTCCACCCTGTATCGCTATGCCACCGTCAACATGGTGGAACTGGTGCACCTGCTGGGGGCTGAAAAGGCAGCCCAGGCTGTCCGGGTGTTCGGCGAAGCCTTCATCCGCTCCATGCCCACCGGAAAGCAGAACAGCTTTGCCAACCGCACCCTGCCGGATGTTGTCTATGTCACCCTGCGGGAGGATCAGCCTGTGAACCTCTGCGGTGCCTTTGAAAAGCCGGTGCGCAAGAGCCCAGAGGGCTATGCGGAACCCTCCAAGACGGCGCTGAAGCAATACGCGCAGCAGGTGTATGCCTGCTATGCGGATGCTCCGGCCCAGAGCTTTGCTGTGGGCATCGGGCTGGACGAGCTGGCCCCGGCCATGCCCCTGAACCAGATGCTCACCGCGCTGGAACGTGCCGTAAAGGAGAAGCTGCCCGGAAATGAGGTGTGACCATGGCAACGCTGTTGCTTCGGCTGGCCGCGCCCCTGCAATCGTGGGGTGCGGATTCCAAATTTGAGACCCGCAAAACGAACCGGGAACCCACCAAAAGCGGTGTCATTGGCCTGTTGGCGGCGGCTCTGGGCCTGCGCCGGGACGATGCCGCAGGTCTTGCCCGGCTGAACGGCCTGCACTTTGCCGTCCGTGCTGACCGGGAGGGCAGCCTGCTGGTGGATTTCCACACCGCCAACCGGGAAGAGGATCGAAAAAAAGGCAAGGCTCCCTATGTGACCTACCGCCATTACCTGCAGGATGCGGTCTTTCTGGTGGGGCTGGAAAGCGAGGACACTGCCCTGTTACAGGAGCTGGAAACGGCCCTGAAATATCCGGTCTACCCGCTGTATCTGGGGCGGCGTTCCTGCCCGCCCACCCTGCCGCTCTGCCTTGGCATCCGGGCCGGGAAACTGCTGGATACCCTGCGGGCAGAACCGCTGCTGGTGAAACAGAGGAATGGGGCCCCCTTGCGCATCGTGGCAGACGCGGACCCGGCGGATGCTGCTGCCGTGCCCCGGCGTGATCTGGCGGTGTCGTTCAGTCCCATCCACCGGCAGTACGGCTTCCGCCCAGTGCGGGAGTGGAACACAAACCCGCCGGAAATGCCCGGCGCGACCGAACATGACGCAATGGCAGAATTGAGGTGAGAAATCATGTATCTATCCCGCGCAGAACTTGACCCGACCCGCCGTGAGACCATGGTGGCGCTGATCTCGCCCCAGAAATTCCATGGTGCGGTGGAAAACGCTTTTCCCGGTGCGCGCCGCCGCAGGCTGTGGCGGCTGGATCAGCTGGGAGAAAAACTGTACCTGCTCCTGCTCAGTGAGGAACGGCCGGATCTGACCGCCCTGTGTGCGCAGTTCGGCACCGGTGCGCCCCCGGAGACCCGGCCCTATGACCCGCTGCTGGAACGGGTGACAGCGGGCAGCTGCTGGCAGTTCCGCCTGACCGCCAACCCCACCCGCAGCAAAAAAGACTCTGCCGACCATACGGCCCGGGGTACCCTGAAACCCTGCTATCTCGAGGTAGAGCAGGAGGAATGGCTGTGGGCACAGGCCGCAAAGCACGGCTTTGCCGTCTCGGAGGGGTCCTTCGCAGTGACCCGGAAGCAGACCTATCACTTCAAGAAAAACGGCACCCGGCCTGTTACCCTGCTGGCTGTGACCTACGAGGGCATTCTGCAGGTAACGGACCCAGAGGCCTTCAAGGCCCTGCTGTGCGAGGGCGTTGGCCGGGGCAAGGCCTATGGCCTTGGCCTGATGACCATCATCCACAGGGGAGGAGACCATGGCTGAGATGCCGGGCATTGCGCGGCCCGAACGGCAGGCGCTGCCGCAGCTTCGGGACCGGATGACCTTTCTGTATCTGGAACACTGCACCCTTGGCCGGGACAATGGAGCCATTACCGTAACGGATGAAAAGGGCATCGTTCAGGTTCCGGCAGCGGGCATCTCTGTCCTGCTGCTGGGGCCCGGCACCCGTGTGACCCACCGTGCCATGGAGCTGATGGGGGATACCGGTGTGGCAGCGGTCTGGGTGGGGGAGCATGGCGTGCGGTTCTACGCCCATGGCCGTGCCCTGAGTGAGCACTCCCGCCTGCTGGAACGGCAGGCTGAGCGCTTTTCCAACCAGCGGGAGCATCTGGAAGTGGTGCGCAAAATGTACCAGCTCCGTTTCCCGGATGAGGATGTTTCCCGCCTGACCACCCAGCAGCTCCGGGGCCGGGAGGGCAGCCGGGTGCGCACGGCATACCGCAAGGCCGCAAAGGCCACCGGTGTCAAATGGAATGGCCGGGTGTATGACCCCAATGATTTTTCTGCAGGAGACCTCGTCAATCAGGCACTTTCGGCGGGCACGGCCTGCCTGTACGGCCTGGCCTTTGCGGTCATCACTGCGCTGGGCTGTGCGCCGGGACTGGGATTTGTCCACGTCAAGCACGAGGGCTCTTTTGTGTACGATATCGCCGACCTGTACAAAGCCGAGGTGGTCATCCCGCTGGCCTTCGAGGTGGCGGCGCAGGCTCCGCAGGATCTGCCCTCCGTTATGCGCCGCCGTGTGCGGGATGCCATGGTGGAACATCATATTCTGGAGCGGATGGTGCACGATGTCCGCTGGCTGCTCCTGAACGAAGAGGAGCAGGCGGCGGAACCGGAAGCGGTCTATCTCTGGGACAGCAAGATCGGCACCGTTGCCAACGGCGTAAACTACTTCGATGCGGAAGAAGGTGAGGAGCCATCGTTGTCCTGACTATGACAAACTGTCCGCCCAGCCTGCGGGGTGACCTATCCAAGTGGCTGTGCGAGATCAACACCGGCGTGTATGTGGGCAATGTGAGCAGCCGTGTGCGGGATGCCATCTGGGATCGCGTCTGCGAAAACCTGAAAAATGGGCAGGCAACGCTGGTGTTCAACATCAACAACGAACAGCGGATGGATTTCCGCACCCACAACACCAGCTGGGAGGCCGTTGATTTCGAGGGCATCAAGCTGATGCGCCGCCCGCTGCCCCGGACGCAGGCCCCGGCGGCTGATCTCAAACCGGGATTCAGCAACGCGGCCAAACGCCAGATGGCTCAGAAGATGGCCCGGAAGAAAGCCGCCGCCCCTGCCAAGGAAGAAAGCTACACCGTGATCGACCTTGAAACCACCGGTCTGAACGCCGCCTCAGATGCCATTGTGGAATACGGCGCTCTCCGTGTGCGGGATGGTCAGCCTGCCGAAGAATTTTCGGCCCTTGTCCGGGGCACAGAACCTCTGCCGGATGTGGTGGCAAAGCTCACCGGCATCACGCCGGAGGAGCGGAGCGGCGGTATGGAGCCGCTGGCCGCGCTGGAGGCGTTCCTCGCATTCGTGGGCAAAGACACGCTGGTGGGCTATCACCTGAAATTTGATCTCGATTTCTTGCGTGCGGCCTGCATTCGGAATGACAGACCCCTGCTTACCAACCGCAGCATCGATGTTTTGCCCCTTGCCCGCCGTAAGGTGTCGGGGGTGATGAACTATAAGCTGCTCACGCTGGCCCGGTATTTTGAGGTTGCCCAGCAGGAGACCCATCGCGCCCTGCCCGACTGCCGCCTGATCCAGCAGGTCTATGCAAAACTGAATGAAACGGGATCGGCCCGCTGATAAAAATGCCGCTTCTATGGGATCTTTTTAGTCTTTTCCCCGCCCACGCGGGGGTGATCCTAACGGTGGTTGCTAAAAAGGATTCCAAACACCCTTTTCCCCGCCCACGCGGGGGTGATCCCTGCTTATCAAGTCCATTGTCACCCCCGATCTGCTTTTCCCCGCCCACGCGGGGGTGATCCCAACTCCCGGGTCGGAACGGCCCGAAAACGTAGCTTTTCCCCGCCAACGCGGGGGTGATCCTCGTGGGAGTGCCCACCAATGCCGTACTCCTTTCTTTTCCCCGCCTACGCGGGGGTGATCCCATGGGCAGCCATACGCCCTCCAGCTCCTTGTTCTTTTCCCTGCCTGCGCGGGGGTGATCCGTAGGGCAGGACGGCGTACACAGTGCCAGTTTGCTTTTCCCCGCCCACGCGGGGGTGATCCTTTGCAGCCCGCAGGTGCAGCGGAATTTCACGGCTTTTCCCCGCCAACGCGGGGGTGATCCCACGAAACCGTCGGCATTGAAGCACGGCAGGTACTTTTCCCCGCCCATGCGGGGGTGATCCTTATTTCAAGATGCTGACCGCAGAACATAAAGTCTTTTCCCCGCCTACGCGGGGGTGATCCCACGAAACCGTCGGCATTGAAGCACGGCAGGTACTTTTCCCCGCCCATGCGGGGGTGATCCTTATTTCAAGATGCTGACCGCAGAACATAAAGTCTTTTCCCCGCCTACGCGGGGGTGATCCCA
>NZ_JAFREI010000012.1:58910-82041 GCF_017377595.1 Faecalibacterium sp. Marseille-Q0746
TCCCACGAAACCGTCGGCATTGAAGCACGGCAGGTACTTTTCCCCGCCCATGCGGGGGTGATCCTTATTTCAAGATGCTGACCGCAGAACATAAAGTCTTTTCCCCGCCTACGCGGGGGTGATCCCAGCAGAACGCCCTATCTGGTCGAAATCATGGACTTTTCCCCGCCCACGCGGGGGTGATCCCGATTAGAGTGCGTGCAATTTCGTTTTTGCCTTCTTTTCCCCGCCCACGCGGGGGTGATCCCACGGGCCAAACTGGGAATTTATACTAACTCAACTTTTCCCCGCCCACGCGGGGGTGATCCCCGCAGCTTTGGCTACGACATCGGGCCGGACAACTTTTCCCCGCCCACGCGGGGGTGATCCCAACTTGACTTTGTGCTTGCGCAGAGGTAACATCTTTTCCCCGCCTGTGCGGGGGTGATCCCTATGTGGTCCTGTACCAGATGCTCTGCCTTATCTTTTCCCCGCCTGCGCGGGGGTGATCCTAACTTCCATGATTTCATTCCTTTCATTCCTGACCTTTCCCCGCCTGTGCGGGGGTGATCCTGTGCCCTTTGGTCAGTATAAGGTTAACGATAACTTTTCCCCGCCTGTGCGGGGGTGATCCCATTTTTTCATCGATCTCGGCTGCGCTGTGGAACTTTTCCCCGCCTACGCGGGGGTGATCCCTGTTCATAGATGCTCGGCGTTATGTTCTCGGTCTTTTCCCCGCCCACGCGGGGGTGATCCCTCTGCCGCATACAGCACCTACCTGACGAACATCTTTTCCCCGCCCATGCGGGGGTGATCCCTCTACAACACCTGTGCACGCCTGATCGAACGACTTTTCCCCGCCCATGCGGGGGTGATCCGAAGTTGCCCACACCCATGGACGGTTCCAGAATCTTTTCCCCGCCCACGCGGGGGTGATCCTGGAACTGCCATACCATGAGAACGCCTGGTTCCCTTTTCCCCGCCCACGCGGGGGTGATCCCATAGATATCCGGGAGTAGGAAGGACGACTGTACTTTTCCCCGCCCACGCGGGGGTGATCCCATAGCGCAGATCGTTTTTGACGCGGTGCAACGCTTTTCCCCGCCTGCGCGGGGGTGATCCTATCCGAGATGTCGATGCCAAACTCCCGGTAGCCTTTTCCCCGCCTGCGCGGGGGTGAACCCATGGCAGAGATCACCGCTGCGGTCAGTTCCGCCTTTTCCCCGCCTATGCGGGGGTGATCCTTATAATCCTTTTTGCCGTACAAAAAGTACGGACTTCTCCCCGCCTGTGCGGGGGTGATCCTGCCCCGACCGACCTGCGCGGGCGGCCCATCAACTTTTCCCCGCCCACGCGGGGGTGATCCCGGCCCGTGCAAGGATGCACTCGACAAGCTGGACTTTTCCCCGCCTACGCGGGGGTGATCCCAAGCGGAAATCTATCCGCTCACAGGTGAGTGACTTTTCCCCGCATGTGCGGGGGTTCCACATTGACAACCCTGCGCAAAAAGCAGATAATAGGTTTATCTTGAATGCAGAGCGAGGGAAAGTATATGCTGTATTTTGAAAACGATTACTGCGAGGGTGCGCATCCGGCGATCTTACAGAAGCTGGTGGAGACCAACTTTGAAAAGGTCTCCGGCTACGGCACCGATCCCTATTGCGCCAGCGCGCGGGAGAAGATCCGCGCGGCGTGCGGCGCACCGGATGCCGATGTCTGGTTCATTTCGGGCGGTACCCAGAGCAACGCCATCGTCATTGCATCGATGCTGCGCCGCTGGGAGGGTGTGCTGGCCGCATCCACCGGCCATGTGGCCGCTCACGAGGCCGGTGCCATCGAGTTCACGGGCCACAAGGTCATCGGCCTGCCGCACACCAACGGCAAGCTGGATGCCGGGACGGTTGAGGACTGGTGCAGGACCTTCTATGCCGATGGCAATGTGGACCACCTCGTGTTCCCGGGCATGGCGTACATCTCCCACCCGTCGGAGTACGGCACCCTGTACACCAAGGCAGAGCTGGAAGCGCTGTCCGCTGTCTGCCATAAGTACCACATGCCGCTGTTTATGGACGGTGCCCGTCTGGGCTATGGTCTGGCCGCCGAGGGCACCGATGTGACGCTGGCCGATGTGGCCCGCCTGACCGATGTGTTCTACATCGGCGGCACCAAGGTGGGTGCGCTCTGCGGCGAGGCAGTTGTGTTCCCCCACGGCGCACCGGCTCACTTTATGACCATGGTCAAGCAGCAGGGCGCTCTGCTGGCAAAGGGCCGTCTGCTGGGCATCCAGTTCGATGTGCTGTTCACCGATGACCTGTACCAGACCATCAGCAAAAATGCCATTGAGACCGCCGCCGTGCTCAAGAAGGGACTGGCCGAAAAGGGCTATTCGTTCTTCATGGATTCGCCCACGAATCAGGTGTTCATCGTGTTGTCCAACGAGCAGCTGGCCGCGCTGGAAGGCAAGGCCAAGTTCGGCTTCTGGGAGAAGTACGATGATACCCACACCGTTGTCCGCATTGCCACCAGTTGGGCCACCCGGATGGAAGAGGTGGAGCAGCTGCTGGAGCTGATGTAAGGGCACACCTGCCAAATGGCGGTGCGTCTCTTTGTGCAGGATGCAGATTGTATTTCCTGCGCGGATATGCTATTCTTAACTGGATAAAGGCTGCACTTTGTGCACCGTGGAAGGATGGTTTGTATTATGGGCTTTTTTGACAAGCTTTTTGGCGGCAAGGCCGCATCCGAGACGAAATTTTCCGGCCAGAAGATGACGGTCATGCTTCCCATTGACGGCAAGGTGATCCCGTTGGAGCAGCTGCCCGACGAGACTTTTGCCTCTGCGATCCTGGGCCCCGGCTGCGGCGTGGAGCCCACCGGCGACACCGTTTATGCTCCCTTTGACGGCACCGTTACGCAGGTGCCCGAAAGCCTGCACGCCGTTGGTATGATGAGCGATGACGGCATTGAGCTGCTGATCCATGTCGGCATGGACACGGTGGAGATGAAGGGACAGGGCTTTACCTCCCTGACCAAAGAAGGGGCTAAGGTCAAGGCCGGCACCCCGCTGCTGAAGGTGGATCTGGAAGCCATCCGCGCCGCAGGCCACCCCACCGCAACGGCTCTCATCGTGACCAACAGTGATGACCTGCCGGAGATCAGTGTTGCTGCAAACGGCGATGCTGCCGCTGGCACGCCGGTGTTCAAGTTCAAGAAATAAGTGAGCAGATCCCCCGGAGGCAGAGTGCTTTCGGGGGATTTTTGCGGAGAAAAGTCGTACTTATTTGCAAAAAAGCAGTATTTTGCGTGATTTTCTCTTGCATTGCAGGGGGAGTTGTGCTAGAGTAGGCAAAGTGTGAGCCAAAAACCGGTACTGTGAGAGGAAAAGGATATGGAAACAAAAAAGAAGCACGAATTATCCCTTGCAAAACGCATGGCGATCTCTCTGGTCTGCGGCCTGGTGGCCGGTCTGGCCTTTATGTTCCTGCGGGAGCATCTGAACGCCAGCGGTCAGGCACAGACCTGGACCACCATCAACAACCTGCTGTTTCAGGATATCACCGCCGAGGGCGCTGAGCGTGCCTTTGGCATCTTCTACATCATCGGCCAGCTCTTCATCAAGGCGCTGCAGCTGGTGATCATCCCCATGGTCTTTACCTCCATTTCGCTGGCCATTGGCAGCATTGCAGACATCCGCACCATGGGCCGCATTTCTGCAAAGACCCTGTTCTGGTTCCTGCTGTGCTCCTTCCTGGCGCTGCTGCTGGCAGGCTGTGTGGGCTACGGCACCTACTCCATGGGCCTGTTCAACACCCACATCGAGGGTCTGGCAGAAGCCAGCGGTTCCACCGGTTCCAACCCCCTGAACGTGGTGCTGAACATCATCCCCTCCAACATCATCACTGCCTTTGGCAGCAATGGCGCTGTGCTTTCCAGCGTGTTCCTGGCAGTGGCCATCGGCCTGAGCATGAACACCCTGGGCGAGAGCCGCACCGCGACCCTGCGCCGCCTGCTGGGCGAGGTCAACGATGTGGTGGTCGTGTTCCTGAACTTCATCGTCAGCAACTTTGCCCCCTTTGCAGTCTTTGTGCTGCTGACCCGTACCTTCGCCATCTACGGCATCGATTACCTCAAGCCCGCGCTGGTCTATGTGGTGGTCACGGTGGTCCTGCTGCTGGCCTTCCTGGTCATTGCCTACCCACTGGTCATTGCACTGGGTGCCAAGCTGAACCCCTTCACCTTCATCCGCAAGATCGCCAACGTGGCAGTGTTCGGCTTCTCCACCTCCTCCAGCGCCGCCACCCTGCCCCTGAACATCAAGGTGTGCGAGGAAGAGTTCGGCGTGGATGAGAGCATCGCTTCCTTCGTCCTGCCGCTGGGCATGACCATCAACATGGACGGCACCGCCATCATGCAGGTCATTGCCACCGTGTTCATTGCAGGCTGTGCCGGTTACACCGTCACCCCCGGCCAGCTGGTCGTGGTCGCCCTGCTGGCCCTGCTGGCATCTGTGGGCACCCCCGCCGCTCCCGGCGCTGGGGCTGTCATCCTGTTTACCATCCTGTCCGGCATGGGCTTCGTCAACGACGGCGCTCTGCTGGCCTACTCCCTGATCCTGGCCATCAACCGCCCCATCGAGATGCTGGTCACCTCCCTGAACGTGGTGGGTGATGCAGTTGCCAGCATCTGCGTTGCCAAGAGCGAGGGCCTGCTGAACGAGGAGACCTTCAATAAGTAACAATACGCCGTAACAGGCGCAGCAAAAAACTCCCATGCACAGCATCTTCCGATGTGAGCATGGGAGTTTTTTTGTGTGGTAGTATTTGTGGGAAGAGTGTGGTATACTCGGCTTGGTTCAACAACTCGGAATTTGAGAAGGTAAGTGAATGGGATACCACGATACAAGATACCATGGAGGAATATGAGAATGTCGAAAGATGAGTATTTGATCACCGATGCGCCCCTCAAAGCGTTGACGGTTTTTGCAATGCCGATGATTCTTGGGAGTTTTTTTCAGCAAATATACAATATGGCCGACTCCATTATTGTCGGCCAGTTTGTTGGTTCTTCTGCACTTGCAGCTGTCGGTGCCTGTGCAGCATTGACCAATGTGTTCATTTGTGTGGCACTGGGAGCCGGCGTAGGTGCCGGTGTGCTGGTGAGCCGCTATTTCGGTGCCAAAGAATATGGCAAAATGAAAACCATTGTGTCAACGTCCTTGCTCAGCTTTTTGATTCTGAGCATTGTCCTTGGCGTTTTTGGCTTATGCTTTTCCCTCCCGATGATGCGGGGCTTGCAAACCCCTCCCGACATTCTGGATGAGGCGGTGCTGTATCTGCGGGTCTATTTTGCGGGCTTTCCGTTCTTGTTTATGTATAACATTCTCTCCAACATGTTCACCTCCATCGGTGAATCAAGAATTCCCTTGGCACTCCTGATTTTTTCTTCTGTCCTGAATATTTTTATGGACCTTTGGATGGTTGCTGGGCTTGGTCTGGGCGTGTTCGGTGCCGCTCTTGCAACCTTGATTGCCCAAGGCATTTCCGCCATATTTTCCTTTCTGATTTTTCTTCATCGGATGCGGCGATACGAGAGCCCATTTCAACGATTTGACTGGCAGGGGCTGCAATCCATGCTGCAAATTGCCGTGCCGTCGATTCTTCAGCAGTCTACGGTGTCCATCGGTATGCTGATTGTGCAGGCAGTTGTAAATCCATTCGGCACACAGGCGCTGGCAGGCTATTCGGCGACGATGCGAGTAGAGAATGTGTTCTCTTTGATTTTTGTCTCCATCGGCAATGCGGTTTCGCCGTTTGTTTCCCAAAACCTTGGCGCAGGCAAGCCCCAACGCATTAAAAAAGGGTACCACGCTGCACTGGTGCTGGATCTGTGCTTTGCAGCCATTGCGTTTGTGGTCATTGAAGCGCTGCACACGCAGATTTCCTCGCTGTTCTTGGGAAAAGACGGAACGGCGTTGGCCTATCAGGTGTCTGGTGACTATATGAGGTGGCTTGGTTACTTTTTCATCTTCATGGGTATCAAGATGGCAACCGATGGAGTCCTTCGCGGTCTCGGAATTATGCGTCCGTTCCTCGTTGCAAACATGGTGAACCTTGCGATTCGTCTGTCCGTTGCCCTGATCTGTGCACCGCGTTTCGGCATTGCCTTTGTCTGGCTTGCTGTACCAGCTGGTTGGCTTGCGAACTTCTTAATCTCCTATGGGGCTCTCAGGAGATCATGGCCGACTGATAAAATGGAATCAACCAGATAACTTCGCGTTTGTGGAGCAAAGTGGAACAATAAAAGAGCAGTGTTTCCGGTGGGTGGACCCATTGGAGAGCACTGCTCTTTCTTTGTGGGAAAATTCAGCTGGCAGGAGCGTTACAGTGTGCCGTAGGGTGCAATGCCGATCATGTACTCAACGCCAATGGCGACCAGAACGACCAATGTGGAGATGATGAAGCCGTGCAGCATGGGTTTTGCGCCGGAACGGCAGAGCGATTTAAAGTTCGTGTTCAGACCAATGGCCGCCAGAGCCGCGACCATCAGAAACTTGCTGATGGTCTTCAGGCCGGAAACCAGCCCGGCGGGCAGAAGGCCCAGACTGGTCAGCAGGGACATGGCAAGGAACGCAAGGATGAACCAGGGGAAAATGGAACGGATGCGCACTTTGACACCGTTGGCCTGGGCACTCTCTTTCTTTTTCAGGTGCAGGTTGATGGCGGCAAAGACCAGAACGGCCGGAATGATCGCCAGCGTGCGGGTCAGCTTGACCATCGTTGCAAAGTCACCGGCTGCTTCACTGAAAGCGTAACCGGTGGCTACAACGCTGGAGGTATCATTGACCGCCGTACCGGCCCAGAGACCGAATGCGGCATCGGAAAGCCCAAGCCACCGGCCAAGGAGCGGGAACACAACGATCATCACCGTATCGAACAGGAAGGTGGCGGACATACCGTAGGCGATATCCATGTCATCAGCCTCGATCACCGGAGCAATGGCGGCAATGGCAGAGCCGCCGCAGATGCCGGTTCCGGCGTTGATCAGGCTGCTGGTTTTCCAATTGAGCCCGAGCGCTTTGCCGATCAGCGCGCCCAGCCCAAAGCAGGTGGCCAGGGTGAAGAGCATGACCGTCAGCGAAAAACGGCCCACGGTCAGCACGGTGCGGATGTTCAGGCTGGCACCCAGAAGGACAATGGCGAATTTCAGGACCTTCTTAGAGGTGAATTTGATGCCCGGCGCGGTTGTTTTGTTGGGCTGGAAAAACGCATTGATGGCCATGCCGATAAACAGGGCGATGACCGATGCGCCAATGAGGTGGAGCCCGGCGCTGCTTTCCAGCGTTTCCAGCCACTTGGCGATGCAGGCGATGCCCAGTGCCAGCGCGGCTCCGGGGATCAGGGCGGTGATCTTCTTTGACATTCGTTGGGTTTCCTTTCTTTTGCATGTTATACGGAAATAAAGACAAGCGAAAACCACCGGCAGAACCGGTGGTTTATTGCTGGAGAAAAGGGCGCTCAGAACGAGCCGCCGGAGGAGCCGCCAAAGCCGTCGCTGTCCACGGAGGAGCCGCCGGAGCTGCTGCTCTCCTCGTGGGGCGGGTCGTAGACCTGCACACGGTCGGTGTGGGTGTAGTTGTCTACCTGCACCCGCAGCTTTAAGCCTGCGCCGATGTAATCGTTGGCCTCGGTCTTGAGCCGGGCTGTTTTCATCTGGCTGTACAGCACGCCGCAGACGATACCGGCAATGATCATGGGAACGCCGATGACGATGAGGAGCAGGATGGGCCAGCCGCTGGTATCGTTGTCAACATCCAGCGGTTCGCCGTGCTCGGCGTAGAAATCCAGCGTGTCGGCGCACATGGAGAGGTACTCGGAGGCGGCCTCGGTCCAGTCATCGTCCGAGAGATAGGGAACAACGGCATCTTCGATCTGCTCGATGCGGTAATCGGTAAAGGCTGTCACGCCGCCGCCGTAGGTGATGGTGACATACTTGCGGGAGCCGACTGCCAGCAGGAAGAGGATGCCGCTCTGTTCAGAGCCGCTGCCCAGACCATTGGCAAGGTAGTAATCTTTGGCGTACTGGCGCTGGTCGGTGTCACCGATGCTGTCCACCACCAGAAAATACACGTCGCAGTTGTGGCCATCGCTGGCAGCTTCGGCAGAGGCTTCCAGCTGGCTGTAAGTATCCGCATCGAACAGGCCCGTCTCGTCCCGCACCAGCGGTGCGGCGGCAAAGGCGGGGATGCTCAGGCAGAGCGCCAGCACCAGTGCGGCCAGCAGGGCGGCAAAGCGTTTTGCGGTGTGTTTCATTCTGCCACCCCCTTATAACAACAGCAGGAACGCCAGCACTGCCATCAGGGGCAGGCTGATGCCCGCAAACCACGCGGCCACCCGGCTCTTGTCCACCGGCAGGTCACCGATGAGCCGCCCGGTCTGCCCGTTCATGGCGAACAGGAAGTCCTTGTCCTTCCACCGGGTGTGGAGCATCCAGACCGGCAGCAGGGCGTAGTGGGCGTGGGTCATGTCCACGTTGATGTTCTCGGAAATGGGGTGGATCTCGCTGTAGCCGCCGGTGGTGGCGTGGAGCGCATCGGCCGTGGAGTTGTACATCCGGCGGTAGGCGCGCTCGGCACAGGCATCGGCATCCTCGTCATACCGGTCGGCCAGATAGCCGGGCAGGTAGGCCGTGGAGAAGGGTTTCAGGTCGCCGTAATCAAAGGGCTCAATGGCATCCATGTGGGTGTTGGGCATCTTGCTGGAGCCATCCACCGGCACCTTGGCAAAGGCGGCCGAACCCTCGCGGCGCACATCGTAGTGCTGGGTGGTGGTCACCATGTAATCGCCCTCGCGGTGGCTCTCGGAGTTCTGGCCCTCGTACCGGCCGCGCGCGTCGGCCTTGGCATCGTAGAGCCAGAAGGGGACATATACGCCCTGGATCTCTGCGATGTGGTTCTGGCTCTTGAACGCCTTGGGCAGGAAAGCCTTGCCCTTGTAATATCTGGTCAGCTGGGCAATGGCGGTCTTTTTGTCCAGCTTGAAGGGCAGGATGTATTCCGGCTTCAGCTTGCCGGAGAGCTTGCCGCCCAGCACTGTGGGGTTGCCGCAGTAGGGGCAGGTGGTGGCGGCGGTGGTCTCGTCACAGACCAGCTCGGCTCCGCAGGTGGGGCAGGAGTAGCTGTTCAGGCCCTCCGCCTCGGCCTCGCTCCACACCGGGCTGTCCTGCCGGGGCAGGCGGGCGGCTTTTTTGGCATCACCCTCGGCGGCAGTGTCGGCAGCGGCCTGCTTTTTGGCGTAGCGGGCCTCGATGTCCTTTACGTCGTAGGCCGAGCCGCAGTAATCGCAGACCAGCTTGCCGCTGGCACCATCGTAGTGCAGGGGGCCGGTACAGGCCGGGCACTGATAATTCGTTGTCTTTTCAGCCATGCGTCAGACCCCTCTCAGGCCCCAAAGGGCTTGCCGCACTCGGGGCAGAACTTGGGCGGGTTGGCCGGGTCGGCAGGCACAAAGCCGCAGTTGGCGCACTTGGCGGCGGGCCGGGGCTTGCCGCATTCCGAGCAGAACTTGCCGCTGTTCTTTGCACCGCAGCTGCACACCCAGACAGCCGGGGCTTCGGGCCGGGGCTTGCCGCATTCGGCACAGAACTTGCCCGTGTTGCCGGTGTGGCCGCAGCTGCAGGTCCAGCCAGCGGCCGGTGCGGCCTGAGGCTGCGCGGCGGGCTGCTGGCCGCCCATCTGGTAGAGATCCCGGGCGTTGACACCGCCCGCTGCAGCGGCCTGGTTCATCCCCATAAAGGCCATGGCGGGACCGGCGGCGGTGTTGGAGGCGGCAGCCTGCATGGCGGAGGCCTGTGCGCCCACCAGATGCGCGGCGGCGCGGGTGGGGTCCATAAAGGCCGCACTGCGCTGCAGCTCCTTGATCATCTGCTCGTCTTCCTCGCTGGCCTTGACACCGGAAACGCCCAGAGAGACGATCTCGATGCCGCGCAGCCTGCTCCACTTGGCGCTCAGCTCCTGATTCAGGGCCTCGGCCAGCTCGGCGGTGTGGCCGGGCAGGGCGGAGTAGCGGATGCCCTGCTCGCTGATCCGGGCAAAGGCGGGCTGAAGGGCGGTCATCAGTTCGGTCTTGAGCTGGCCGTCCAGCGCGTCGCGGGTGTAGGCGTTTTCCACATTGCCGCAGACGTTGGTGTAAAACAGGATGGGGTTGACCACCCGGTAGCTGTACTCGCCGAAGCACCGGATGCCGATGTCGATATCGATGCCGGCGCGCTGGTCCACCACCCGGAAAGGCACCGGGTTGGGGGTGCCGTACTTGTTGCCGGTGAGCTCCCGGGTATTGATATAGTAGATGCGCTGGTCGGAACCGGCCTGCCCGCCAAAGCTGAACCGATTGCCCAGCTCGGCAAACACGCTGTCGATGTTCTTCAGCCCGCCGCTGAGCAGGGAGGGCTGGGTGCCGGTGTTGTAGGTGTACTCGCCGGGTTCGGCGCAGAGGTCCACCACCTTGCCCTGCTCCACGATCAGCACGCACTGGCCGTCGGCCACGGCGATCACAGAGCCATCCGAGATGACGTTTTCGCTGCCGTGCCGGTTGGCAGAGCGGCCATTGGTCCGTTTCTGGCCCTTGACGGCCAGCACCTCCGCGGGCAGAGCGTCACAATAAAAATATTCCTTCCACTGGTCGCCCATCACGCCGGATGCCGCGCCCAGAGCTGCTTTGATGAGACCCATAACTTCAATCTCCTTTTGTGCCGGGCAGTGCCCCAAAGCGGGGAATGGCTCCCCCGGGCGCTGCGAAATTTGGGACAAGTATAACATAATCCGGAAAATTGTAAAAGCGATTTGGCAAAAAGGCGGCAAAAAGGCGAAAGAAAAACTTGTTCTTGCTTTTTTGCTCCGGCGGGTGTACAATACCCTACGAAAAACAAAACACAGGGGAGCTCGTGAGGCGGGCTGAGAGGAAGTAACCAAACTTCGACCCTTGACCTGATGCGGATAATGCCGCCGTAGGAAGTCATAGGAAAATGATTTTTTGCAGGAGGCACCGCTGTGGTGTCTCCTGTTTTTTGTTGCCGCAAGCCGCCGCAACGGGCGGCTCCGGGCTGAGGGGGAGCGCCCTGAGCCTTGAAATAACTGCGATGGGAAGCCGTGTTCCGGCGTGAGAGGAGGCCAGCAAGCCTCGACCGCTTTTTGAGAAAGAGGAGTTACCAATGAAAAAATTCTCTGTGAAAAAGCTGGCTCTCGCTGGAATGTTCTGCGCCCTGTGCGTGGTGGGCAGTGTGTTCAGCTTCCCGATGTTCGGCAGCAAGTGCGCCCCCGTGCAGCACATGGTCAATGTGCTCTGCGCCGTGCTGCTGGGCCCCTGGTGGGGCGTGGGCGTGGCCTTTGTGGCCTCGCTGCTCCGCAATATCCTGGGTCTGGGCAGCCTGATGGCCTTCCCGGGCAGCATGTTTGGTGCCCTGCTCTGCGGCCTGGTCTACGCAAAGACCAAAAACCTGATCGCCACCCTGGTGGGTGAGGTGTTCGGCACCAGCATTCTGGGCGGCCTGTGCGCTTACCCGGTGGCCATCTGCCTGATGGGCAAGAGCGCCGGTGACATCGCGTTCTATGCCTACATCGTGCCCTTCCTCATCTCCACCGCTGTAGGTGCGGTCATTGCGGGCGTGCTGGTGTACAGCCTGCAGCACTCCGGTGTCCTGCGCTCCATGCAGAGCAGCCTTTCCTGACGGGGGTGCGTCATGTTTGCAGAGCAGTTTGCCAATGTCCGCACCAAAAGCCCCCTGATCCATAATATCACCAACTACGTCACCGTGAACGACTGCGCCAACATGGTGCTGGCCTGCGGTGCTTCGCCCATTATGGCCGACGATGCCGCCGAGGTGGAGGATATCACCACCATCTGCGGCGGGCTGAACATCAACATCGGCACCCTGAACAGCCGCACCATTGAATCCATGCTCAAGGCGGGCAAAAAGGCCAATGCACTGGGCCACCCCGTGGTGCTGGACCCCGTGGGCGCGGGCGCTTCCGCCCTGCGCACCGAGACGGCCTACCGTCTGCTGGACGAGGTGCAGTTCACGGTCATCCGGGGCAACATCTCCGAGGTAAAGACGCTGGCTTCCGGTGCGGGCACCACCAAGGGTGTGGATGCCGATGTGGCCGACAAGGTTACCGAGGAAAATCTGGACGGCGCGGTGGCCTTTGCCAAGGCTTTTGCCGCAAAGACCGGTGCCGTTGTGGCCATTACCGGTGCCATTGACATCGTGGCCGATGGGGCAAAAGCCTACTGCATCCGCAACGGACACCCAATGATGAGTGCCATCACCGGCACGGGCTGCCAGCTCTCTGCCTTGACGGCGGCCTTTATCACCGCCAACCCCGGCCAGCCGCTGGAGGCTGCGGCTGCTGCCGTCTGCGCCATGGGCCTTGCGGGCGAGATCGCCCATGCACGGCTGACCCCGCTGGACGGCAACGCCACCTACCGCAATTACATCATTGATGCCATTTACAATATGACTCCGGCTCAGCTGGAAGAGGGTGCCAAGTATGAAGTGCGCTGAAGAATATATGCGGCTCTATGCCGTTACCGACCGTGCCTGGGTGGGCGGTCAGACCCTCTATCAGCAGGTGGAGAGCGCCCTGAAGGGCGGCGTGACCTGTGTTCAACTGCGGGAAAAGGAGCTGGACGAGGAAGCCTTCCTGAAGGAGGCGTTTGAGCTCCACGACCTGTGCAAAAAATACAATGTGCCTTTTTTCATCAACGATAACGTGGACATTGCCATCCGCTGCCACGCCGAGGGCATCCATGTGGGGCAGGAGGATATGGCCGCTGCTCAGGTGCGCCAGCGCGTGGGCGATGAGATGATGATCGGCGTATCCGTCCACAGCGTGGAGGAGGCCCTGGAGGCCGTCCGGCACGGTGCCGACTGTCTGGGCGTGGGTGCTGCTTTCTCTACCCACACCAAGGCAGACGTGGACGTTCTGCCCGAGGGCATGATGAAAGCCATCTGCGATGCCGTGGACATCCCCGTTGTGGCCATCGGCGGCATCCACAAGGAGAACCTGCTCCGGCTCAAGGGCACCGGCGTGAACGGTGTGGCCCTTGTCAGTGCGATCTTCGGCGCGGAGGATATCGAGGCCGAGTGCAGGGAGCTGAAGGCACTGGCGGAGCAGCTGTAAGGCGGCTCGCCCTCTCAGTCATCGCGCACAGAGGAAAGGCTGCGCAAAAACCTATTTCCGGTACGTTCAGCGCGCAAAGTGCTGTTCAAGATATAAGAAACATTTGGAGGAAAGTACCATGCAGAACTACACCACACAGATGGACGCTGCCCGCAAGGGCATCGTCACGCCGGAGATGGAGATCGTGGCCAAAAAGGAATACCGCACCACGGAGGAGATCCGTCAGCTGGTGGCTGAGGGCAAGGTGGCCATTCCCGCCAACAAGCACCACACCTGCCTGAACCCCGAGGGCATCGGCTCCATGCTGCGCACCAAGATCAACGTGAACCTGGGCGTTTCCCGCGACTGCAAGGATTACAACGTGGAGATGGAAAAGGTGATGAGCGCCGTCAATATGGGCGCGGAAGCCATCATGGACCTGTCCAGCCATGGCAACACCCAGCCCTTCCGCCAGAAGCTGACCCACGAGTGCCCCGTGATGATCGGCACTGTGCCTGTGTACGATTCCGTCATCCACTATCAGCGCGACCTTGCCACCCTGACCGCGCAGGACTTCATCGACGTGGTGCGCCTGCACGCTGAGGACGGCGTGGACTTTGTCACCCTGCACTGCGGCATCACCCGCAAGACCATCGACCAGATCCGCACCCACAAGCGGAAGATGAACATTGTCAGCCGCGGCGGCTCTCTGGTGTTCGCCTGGATGAGCATGACCGGCAACGAGAACCCCTTCTACGAGCACTTTGACGAGATCTGTGAGATCTGCGCCGAGCACGACGTGACCATCTCGCTGGGCGATGCCTGCCGCCCCGGTTGCCTGGCCGATGCCACCGATGTCTGCCAGATCGAAGAGCTGGTGCGTCTGGGCGAGCTGACCAAGCGCGCCTGGGCACACAACGTGCAGGTCATGGTGGAGGGCCCGGGCCATGTGCCCCTGAATCAGGTGGCCGCCAACATGGAGGTGCAGAAGAGCATCTGCATGGGCGCTCCCTTCTATGTGCTGGGACCCCTCGTTACCGACATTGCCCCCGGTTATGACCACATCACGGCTGCCATCGGCGGTGCCGTTGCCGCCATGAGCGGTGCAGCCTTCCTGTGCTATGTCACCCCCGCCGAGCATCTGGCTCTGCCCAACGTGGACGATGTGAAGCAGGGCATCGTGGCCTCCAAGATCGCCGCCCATGCGGCCGATATCGCCAAGGGCATCCCCCATGCCCGGGATATCGACGACAAGATGGGCGATGCCCGCCGCGTGCTGGACTGGGATGCCCAGTTCGCCTGCGCTCTCGACCCCGAGACCGCCAAGGCCATCCGGGATGCCCGCCTGCCTGAGGATGACCACAGCGACACCTGCTCCATGTGCGGCAAGTTCTGCGCCGTCCGCAGCATGAACAAGGCACTGGCCGGGGAATACATCGACATCCTGTAACACAGCGTTTTCTTCCTTCTCAGCCGTCCGGTTTTGCTCGCCGGGCGGCTTTTTTGCTTGTCCCTGGGCGGGGAACAGGTTTCCTGCTTTACAGAAAAGGGAAAGCATTGTAAAATAGATGGGTAAGTAATAAAATATCCGGCGGGAAGCCCCTGCCTGAGAACGAGGAATAAAAATCATGGCAAGATCGAATATCCGGGTGCTGGCTCTGGACTTGGACGGCACCCTGACCAATGACGAAAAGATCGTTACCCCCCGCACCCGCGAGGCACTGGATGCCGCCGCCGCACAGGGCGTGACCATCGTGCTGGCCTCCGGCCGCCCCACAGCGGGCATTCTGCCGCTGGCAAAGGAGATGGGGCTGGACAAAAAGGGCGGCTGTGTGCTGGCCTACAACGGCGGCAAGATCGTGGACTGCGTGACCGGCGAGGCTTTGTATCAGGTGCAGCTGGGAGCGGAGTTCGTCCCGGAGCTCTGCGAATTTGCAGCCCGGCAGGATGTGGCCATCCTGACCTATAACAGCGAGGGCATCGTGTGTGAGCGGGATCAGGACGTGTGGGCAAACAAGGAGTGCTTTACCACAAAGCTGCCGATGCTCCATGTGGATGATCTTGCCTCCTATGTGGACTATCCGATCTGCAAAATGCTCATCACCCTTGACCCTGCCCGGCGGGATGCTGTCTGTGCCGCCGGAAAGGAGCAGTTTGCGGGCCGTATCGACCTGTACCCCTCCAGCCCCTTCTTCATCGAGGCCGTGCCGCTGGGCGTGGCAAAGGACAGGAGCCTTGCCGCCCTGCTGGAGCGGATGGGCCTGACCCGGGAGAACTTGATGGCCTGCGGCGACGGCCTGAACGACCGCTCCATGATCTCCTATGCCGGGGTGGGCGTTGCCATGCAGAATGCCGAGGATGCCGTCAAGGCTGTGGCCGATTACGTCACCGCCGCCGACAACAACCACGACGGCGTGGCCGAGGCCATCGAAAAATTTATCCTGAACTGAGAGGAACACAAACAACAATGCCACGCAATCTGGTTTTATTTGATCTGGAATGGAACATCGGCTATAAGCCGTATCCCTTTAATTATCATGGCGTGCAGCAGACCTTCCGGGGCGAGATCATCGAGATCGGCGCGGTGAAGATCGACGAGGATGCAAACGTGCTGGATACCTTTTCCATCCACCTGCGGCCCCGCATTTTCCACACCCTGCAGCACCACATCGCCAAGGTGACGGGCCTGACCCAGGCCGACCTGGACCGGGGCGAGCCCATCGTGCAGGGGCTGCGCCGCTTTATGCAGTGGTGCGGCCCGGATGCCGAGTTTGCCGAGTGGGGCATGGATGACGTGCCGGTGCTCAAGCAGAACCTTTTCCTCTGCAATCTGGACGAGAGCCGCCCCACCCAGTGGTATGATCTGCAGCAGATCTTCCTGCGGGAGCACCCCCGCAAGGAGGGCGAGGGCATGACGCTGGAAAGCGTTGTGACCCGGATGGGCATCCCGATGGAGCGCCCGTTCCACGATGCCCTGTCCGATACCCTTTACACCGCCGATGTCTGCCGCAAGCTTGACCTGCGGGCGGGTCTGGCGGCCTACCCCACCGAGGAGGAATCCCTGCGGGCGAGCCTCTGCCCCGCCCCCGGCGATTACCGGGACTTCCGGGTGTTCCGCGGCTATGTGGAGCAGTCCACCTGGCGCAGCGACCCAAAGATCATCACTGCCAGCTGCCCGGTGTGCGGCGGGAATCTGCAGCCGGACGATATCTGGCTGAAAAAGGGCAACAGCGGCTGGTATACTCTGTCTGTCTGCCCTGCCTGCGCCGGTACCGGCAATGAGGTTGGAAAGGGCGTATTCCAGCGCTATAAGCTGGCCCGGCGGGACGGCCTGCACTGGAGCTTTGCCCGCTGCGTCCAGATCCCGGACGAAGCCGGACTTGCCCGCTGGGAACGGATGCGCGCCCAGCAGATCGAGCGGATGCAGGCCCGGGCTGAGAAGGCCGCCGCTGAAGCCGACGGAAAAGCATAAAGATCCCCGCCCTGTGCAGGAAAGGCCCCCGCAGTCTCGTAGTATAGATGATATGACAAAAAAAGCTCGTATTTTGTTCACGGGCGTGTCATAGAAACCGGATATACTAAAGAAAAATGAGAGGGAAGGAACACGCGGGATGGAAATGACGATGATAGGCTGGCTCCACCAGCTGGGAACGCTGGAATTCTGGAAGGCCCTGCTGGAAGGCTTTGGCGGCCTTGGCCCCATTGCGCCCGTGATCCTTGCGATGGTGGAATCCTTTTTTCCGCCGCTGCCGCTCATTGCCATTGTGGCGCTGAATGTTGCGGCCCACGGCGGGCTTCTGGGCTTTGTGTACAGCTGGGCCGGGGTGATGCTGGGCGGCACTGTGATGTTCCTGCTCTGGCGGCGTGTCGTCAAGCGTTTTTTCTGGAAATTTGCCCGCCGCTCGGCCAAGCTGCAAAAGGCGGAGCAATGGGTCAGCCGGTTCGACACCGCGTCCCTGTTCATGCTGTCGCTCCTGCCCTTTACGCCCTCGTCCTTTATGCACTTTGCCTTCGGCATCTCTGATTTTGACGAGAAGCGCTACCTTGTCACCATGCTGCTGGGCAAGGGCGTGATGGTGGCCATGATGGCCCTTTTCGGGCAGTCGCTGGTGTCCGCCATGAAGAACCCGTTCTACCTCGTGCTTGCCATCGCCATCTGGGCAGGAATGTACTTTGCCAGCAAGCACTTCTGTAAAAAGCACGAGATCGATTGAATCGGCGCAGAGCTGCCGCTGAAATGCCAGCGCCTGCGTTCTGCTTGACTTCTCCCCCCGGCCCGGCTATAATACAGATGTATCAGGAAAAATGCGTTTACCCGGGCAGAGTAGCGCAAAGGTGAGCTGGACAGAGAGAACGGGCCGTTGGCTGGGAGCCTGTTTGCAGCAGCGTGTGTGAAGTGCGCCCGGACAGCACGCCGCGGGAAACCTGCTGGGGAGTATCGCGGCGCGGCAGCCGCCGTTATCGGCTTTGAGCGACAAACAGAAGTGGAACCGCGATTTTGAAAACCGCCTTCGATGTGATATGGGAGATTGTATCACATCGGGGGCTTTTTTTACTTCTCTGTTTTCGTAAGTCAGTGAAGCGAGACTGAGAGGTTCTGCTGCGGCTTTTGTTTGCCCTACAAGAAGGAGAGTTCTTATGCAGATTTTCAACACCCTGACCCGTCAGAAGGAAGAGTTTGTGCCGCAGGTGCCCGGCGAATACCGCATCTATGTCTGCGGCCCCACCGTTTACAACTATATCCACATCGGCAACGCCCGCCCGCTGATCGTGTTCGATACCCTGCGCCGCTACCTGGAATACCGCGGCAACAAGGTTATCTATGTCTCCAACATCACCGATATCGATGACAAGCTCATCAAGAAGGGCCAGGAGGAGGGCACCTCCATGAAGGAAGTGGCCCAGCGCTTTGAGGCCGAGTACCTCAAGGATGCCGCCGGTCTGAACTGCAAAAAGCCCACCGTCCAGCCCCGTGCAACGGAGCACATCCAGCAGATCCTGGACATCGTCAAGGACCTGATCGATTCCGGCCACGCCTACGTTGCCAAGAACGGGGATGTCTACTTCCGCGTCAAGAGCGACCCGGAGTACGGCAAGCTGAGCCACCTCAAGCTGGACGATCTGGAGAGCGGCAACCGTGAGCTGCGCAGCCAGATGGAGGATGACCTGAAGGAAGACCCCGCCGACTTTGCCGTCTGGAAGGCTGCCAAGCCCGGCGAGCCCGCCTGGGAAAGCCCCTATGGCATGGGCCGCCCCGGCTGGCATATCGAGTGCAGCGCCATGAGCCGCACCCATCTGGGCAAGACCATCGACCTGCACTGCGGCGGTCAGGATCTGATCTTCCCCCACCACGAGAACGAGATCGCCCAGAGCGAGTGCGCCAACGGCTGCGAGTTTGCCCACTACTGGATGCACAACGGCTTCATCAACGTGGATAACCAGAAGATGTCCAAGAGCCTGCACAACTTCTTCACCGTCCGCGATGTGGCAGACCTCTACGGCTACGAGCCCATCCGCTACTTTATGCTGACCGCAGGCTACCGGATGCCGCTGAACTACACTGTGGACCTCATCGAGAGCTGCAAGAACAGCCTGGAGCGCCTTTACACCTGCCGAGAGAACCTCGATTTTGCCCTGAGCAAGACCGCGTTCGGCACCGATGAGACCCTGACCGCCAAGGCAGACGAGGCCCGCGCCAAGTTCTGCAAGGCCATGGACGATGACCTGAACACCCCCGATGCGCTGGCTGCCGTGTTCGATCTGGTCAAGGAGATCAACACCCTGTCCGCTGCTTCCTCCAAGGCTGCGCTGGAGGCTGCCGCCAAGGCGTTCGATGAGATCACCGGCGTGCTGGGCCTGATGTACAACCGCAAGAAGGACGAGGTGCCCGCCGAGGTGACGGAGCTGGTGGAAAAGCGCGCCGCCGCCAAGAAGGCCAAGGACTGGGCCGCTGCGGATGCCATCCGTGCGCAGCTCACCGAGATGGGCTGGGCTGTCAAAGATACCGCCCAGGGCCCGCAGCTGAGCAAAATTTAACTTGAATCCCGTTATTGACCTGTACGGTACAATGCGGTA
This sequence comes from Faecalibacterium sp. Marseille-Q0746, assembly GCF_017377595.1. Taxonomy (NCBI): domain Bacteria; kingdom Bacillati; phylum Bacillota; class Clostridia; order Eubacteriales; family Oscillospiraceae; genus Faecalibacterium; species Faecalibacterium sp. Marseille-Q0746. The sequence continues at coordinate 78,118 of NZ_JAFREI010000012.1, forward strand.
AAATGAGGGTGCGGGAACACTGTGCTGTGTGTTCCACGCACCCTTATTTTTGCATGATACAAGAACCTATATAAAAGGAGGTCTTTGGCTGATGAAAATCAAACGGCTGATCTCATTGCTGCTGGCGGCAGTGTTTGCCCTGAGTGCGGCGGCCACACCGGCGCTGGCGGCTTCGGCGGGCAGCGAACTGCCTGACCTGACCACCGCAGGCGTGGATGAGAACAACAGCGTTGTCTCGATCCGCCTGACCGCAGACGGGGATCTGACCTATGGCTCCCCCTTTACCCTGAGCGTCCAGACCACCCCGGCAGATACCCAGTATATCGGCGTGGTGATGGGCACCAGCGGCGAAGCGCAGGGCTATGTGACCCTGATCCTTTCGGGCAAGATCCGCACCCTGCTCAAGATGATCCCCCTGCCGAAAAAGATGTCGGCGAACCCTGAGCAGGAAGAGGAGTTCAACATCTACGCCTACATCAAGCAGCTGATCGACGGCAACGACGTGAGCGTGCTGCTGCGGGTGGCTGATGAAGTGGTCTCTGTGATGGATGTCCTGAAATTCTACATCCCCACGCTGAAGGATGTCTCCACCGGCATGAAGCTGGCGCTGGAGCTCATCCGCAAATATCTGCCCGAGGGCGTGTTCAGCCGCATCTATCTGGACGAGCAGCCCACGGAAGCCGGCAGCTATGTGGGCGGTGCTGTGGCGCTGGAATCCGGTGATGTGAACACCGCCGGTATGGCGTTCTTCCGCATCAAGCCCAAGAGTGCGGGGGTGCGTGTCTACTGGGCACAGGAGCTCCCCGCCAGTATGACTGCGGCAGAGGCCCAGAACTACAACGTCACCGCAGTGGTCGAAAGCGACGGCCAGGTGGTCGAGGGCGGCAAGGTGACCTACACCTATAAAAAGAAGAGCGGTCTCTTCGATTTCCTGGGTACGACCCAGAGCGGGTTCCCCACCGAACCCGGCGAGTATGTCCAGACGGCCAAGGCCGCCGGAAACTACTCCAGCAGCGAGATCAGCCGCACCATCGTGATCCAGTAATCAAACAGCAAAAATCCCTCCCTGCCACGCCGGCAGGGAGGGATTTTTTAATTGTCCTTATATCATTTTTGTGCTTACATCCGGAACCGCCAGCCCCAGCCGCCGCCACAGCAGCAGTTGCACAGCAGGTTGAGCAGGATCATGCTCCAGCACCAGCGCATCAGGCCGCCGGGCTGGGCGTAGGTGGTCTGGGTGCGGTAGGTGCGGCCCGGGTCCTGCAGATTGCGCAGGTTCATCTGGTATTCAGTGTTGCCGGGCTCCATCTGGGCGGCGCGGCGGGCATCCTGCAGGGCATCGATGCTGTTGCCCAGGCCCTGATTGGCCAGCGAGGAGAGATAGTACCACCGGGCGGTGCGCACGGTGATGCCGTCCAGCACGCGGCGGGCCTCGGGGTAGCGCTGGTTGACGATGAAGTTGCGTGCAGCCTGCATCTCAGGCGTGTCCGCACCGTTGTAGCCGGGGCCGCGCTGCTGCTGATAATTGCCGCCAAAGCCAAACCCAAACCCGAAGGGGTCGTAGCCGAAGCCGAAGTCTCCGAAATCCCCGTTGGAGTAGCCGTTCTGCTGGTACCCCTGCTGATAGCCACCGTAGGAGGGGCCGGTCTCGCCCTTGGTGATGGCATCGTATGCCGCCTGCACCTCCTTGAAGTGCTCTTCGGCGGTGGGGTCGTTGGGATTCAGGTCAGGGTGCCAGCGCTTGCACTTGGCACGGTAAGCCTTTTTGATCTCGTCTTCACTGGCACCGCGCTGGATGCCCAGAACCTCATAGGGGTCTCTCATCGGTCTACTTCCTCACGTCTCTATTACCATCTGTGCGGCCGCTGTGCCGCACAAGCAATCTTTAGTGTACAGGACTGGAACGGAAAAATCAAGGAAAACCGCCGGGATCAGGCGGTTTTGTCCTTCTTTTTTGCATTTTTGCAGTGATATTTGAGCCACACGCCCGAATACAGGATGTTGCGCAGAAGGTCAACGTCCTCCACACAGGGCAGGCGCTCAAAGCTGCGGGCGCAATTGGCCAGCAGCAGCTCAAAGATCTCCCGCATCTCTTCCTCGTACCCGGGCTCTCTGCTCAGGGTGCGCAGGGGATTGTATGCGCCCTTGCGCTCGTCCCGGGCCAGGTCATCGTAGGCATCCAGCAGGTAGATATACTTGCCCAGATTGAAGCCGATGCTGCGCAGCTCCGGCGACCAGTGGTCCTGCCGGTAATCGAACAGCTCGGCCATCAGTTCCCCAAAGCAGCCGGAAACGGCATCCAGATCCTCGCTGCCCTCGGCTTCGTACCGGGCCAGCCGATCCAGACAGGTGCGGATGGCGCTGCACTGGCGGGGCCAGCGGGCGGCGGCCTGCTGCGTGGGGGCAGCAAGCATCTTTTCAAAGCCCAGGCCCAGCAGGCTGTGATCATCGTTCCACTTGTCCTGCGCGTTGTAGTAGTGCAAAGCCACGCTCAGGTCCGCGCAGTAATCGGTGGGGCCGCTGGAACGCCACTCCACCTTCCGGATGGGGTGGATGGGGCAGTGGTCACAGCCTGTCACACAGGCGCTTTCGCCCTCGTACAGGCTGCACAGCAGCAGATCCAGAAAGGTCAGGTCATAGCTCAGGGTCAGCCGCCCCCGGGTGCCGTGCAGCGCGCCGATGCGGCGGCAGAGCCCGCAGTAGGCCGAGCGGTACCGCGCCTGTGCCTCCGGGCTGAGCGCGGCCTGATTCGGGATAACATATCCGAACATGGCTCAGCTCTTCTTAATGAACTGGGTGCCGCAGCGGGGGCAGGAGATCTGGATGCGGCCGCGGCCGCGGGGCACGCGCAGCTTCTGGCGGCACTGGGGGCAGCGGTAGTAGTGATAGACCTTGCGGTTGGCCCACTGCTCTTTCCAGCCCTTGAACTTGTTGTCCACCCGGTCCTTCAGGGTGTAGAACTTGTAGTTCTCCTCGGTGCGCTTGGAGATGTTCCGGCTGAAGGTGCGGTAGTAACAGAAGATCAGCAGGGCCGCGCCCAGATAGGTGAACAGGTTGACCCGGCTGATGATGGCGATGAGGAGCAGCACCAGCGAGGCAATGCTCAGGAATTGGTTCAGGCCATCGGTGCCATAGCGGCCGATCATAAACTGACGAAGTTTCTCTCTCATAGATTTCCGGTCCTTTGTCCTCAAGAATAACCCTCTCAGCCACGCGGACGCATGGACGGAGAGGGCGTTTGATTGTTCACAACAATAGAATATCAGCCAACCATGATAAAACTTTGAACAGATTGCAAATCTACCATGAAAGGACGAAATTTAATTGGCATTCTCTGCACCGGAGCGCTTGCGCACGGTCAGGGCGGCCTCCACATCCAGCGCGCCCTCCATCCGGCAGTGCAGCACGGCACGGCCTGCTTCACCGGTGGTGGCAAGGTAGGTGCCCGCCATGCCGCCCCGCAGGGGGACGATGGCTGGGCCCAGGATCTTTACCGGGCCTTCCACGCTGAGCTGAACGGCCTCACCGCAGTAGGGCAGCAGGTTGCCGTTCTGGTCGATGGCCCGCAGGCTGACCGCCGCGCAGTCCCAGGTGGGGCCGTCGGTCAGGATGGGGTTGTGCACCACGCATTCCAGCCGGACCGACTGCACCGGCTCCTTGACCACGGTGCGGACGGTGCGCCCGTGCCAGACTGCCTCAAACCGGTAAACGCTGGACGGCCCGCCCAGCACGCCGATGTATTTGTAGTACATCCGGAGCAAGTCGTTTGCGCTCAGCCGCAGGGAGAGCATCCGCGCCCGGGAGAGAGGCGAAAGGTTCAGCGCGTCCCGGCGCATCTCGTTGAGGATGGCCGCCACCTGCGGGGCCGTGCTCTGGTCAAGGCCCTCATACTTTTCCAGCAGAGAGCCGACGAAATCCTGGATC